>DFBW01000089.1:2698-8138 GCA_002366775.1 Roseovarius sp. UBA3070
GCAATAGATTTGCCCGATGTTTCAGCCATCTCCAGCATTTGGTTGGCGGATTTGAATGGATAGGGCACCGGATCACCTTCATCGGTGTTGCGCCCGGCGGCCAGTTCGGCCTCGGTCATCACAAAACCACCACCGATGGAGTAATACGTCTGGCGCAGGATCACATCGCCCTGCCTATCTGTCGCCATCAGGATCATGCCATTGGCATGGCCCGGCAGGTTAGGCCCAAAATCAAAAGTCAGATCGTCTTTGGGATTGAACTGAAGGGTTGGCAGGCCTTCGGGTGTCACTGTCTGGGTATCACGGATTTCGGCCAACACGGCTTGGGCGTGTTCATGGTCATAAGTGTCGGGCGAAAACCCGGCGAGGCCCAGAATAGTGGCGCGGTCAGTCGCATGGCCGACACCGGTAAAGGCAAGGCTGCCGTGCAAAGACCCACGCAGGCCGTGGAACTCAAACGGTGAGGCGCGCATGGCATCCAGAAACCGGGCAGCAGCCACCATCGGCCCCATCGTATGTGACGAGGACGGGCCAACACCCACTTTGAACATATCAAACACGGACAGAAACATCTGGTCACACTGCTTTCTGGTCTGCTCGCTTAATGCGGCGGTAAAGGGGATTGCCCCGAGTTTGGGCCTTTATCGCAGGTGCGACATCTCAACAATCCTTCAAACACGGCAGGATGCCCGGCGAAGGCGGCGTTTTGCTCATGTGAAGTAGGGTATTTTCTATGGATCGGGATCTGTGTTTTCCACGTTGGTGTGATCCAGTTGTGTGGCGATGCCACGCTTTGTTGATTTGTAATGAGGGGCGCTGCCCCTCAAACTCCCCGGGATATTTTCGGCAAGAAGATGGGAGGTGCCGGTATTTAACATTCGATCACCGATACTGCGCAGGGCATGCAGGTGCACGCCGGATCAGGCTAGCGGGTGATGCAATAGCTGCCGGATCTGGCGTTCCTTATGAACACTCTGTTTTCACATGGTACCTAGGAAATTCCGCATTGGCTGCATATCCTACCCAAGATTCGCATTAAAGTTGAAAGCAGGCGCCATGATAAAACCCTACACCTTATGCATTGTTGCTGCGGCACTATTGTCAACCTACGCCCATGCAGATGAGGTGAAGCAGCCACTTCCAAAGTCCATTGAGAATATGATGGGCGATGATACACAAAGGGCAATCAAGAGGATTGCCCAACGGATGCTTGAACTGCAACCTGATGGAATCATCACCCAAGAAGTTATTGATAACTATAGAAAGTCCGCCGTTGCACAAAATCGAGCGCAGGTGATGCAGGGTATATTGTCGCTCGATCTGGATTTTGATGGTGCCTTATCGGAAGAGGAATTAGATATCGCGCGCCTCTCATCTCAGAACCGCAGGATGATAAAACGCTCAGATTTGGAGTTGATGATCATCGACGCTGATCTGGACGCCAACAATCAACTGGATTTTGATGAGCTGCGTCAACATGTCGTGCGAACTGTCCAAACTGATCCTAACAGGCGCCTCGCGCGCCGCGAGCAGTTCGTTGTTGACCTGATGGCGCTGGATATGGATGGCGACGGCGTGGTCACAATTCAGGAAATGGCCAAGGTGCTGCGCGCACGTTAACGCAGAGCACGACAGGTCGCTCCATTTCATCGAAGATTGCCCCTCGCGCCCCGTGCGCAACACCGGTATAACGCCCCAAACACTTGGGGAGTGCACATCATGAGCGGGGAACTTTCGCCCATCGACAAAGCCAAATATGTGGCTGCCAAACGGGCTGTGGATTTTGTGGAAGACGGAATGCGTGTGGGCCTGGGTACAGGCAGCACGGCCGCCTGGATGGTGCGGTGTCTGGGTGAAATGGTGCGCGAGGACGGGTTGCGCATCAAAGGTGTGCCCACCTCAACCCGAACAGCCGAACTGGCGCGCGATGTGGGCATCGAAGTGATCAGCCTGGACGAGGCGAAGTGGCTGGATGTCACCATTGATGGTGCCGATGAATTTGACGATGATCTGAACCTGATCAAAGGCGGCGGCGGTGCGCTGTTGCAGGAAAAGATCGTGGCGACCGCCAGCGATCAGATGATCGTGATCACCGATGCATCCAAAGAAGTTGAGCACCTGGGATCATTCCCCCTGCCCATCGAGGTGATCCCGTTCGGCTGGCAGACCTCCAAATCACTGGTTGAGGAAATGTTGATCAGCATGGATGTGCTGGGCCGCGATGCCACGCTGCGTATGAATGGCGATCATCCCTATGTCACTGATGAGGGCAACCATATCCTTGATCTGCATTTGGGGCGTATTGGCAATGCACGGCAGCTGTCGCTTGTGCTTAATCAGGTGCCGGGGGTGGTTGAAAACGGGCTATTCGTGGATATTTGCGATGTTGTCGTGCTGGGCTATGGCGATGGTCGGGTTGAAACGCGCGACATCAATGAAGGCACAGTAGAAGAGGACCGTCTGGATTTCTTGGAATCCGATAATCTGTTCACTGATATGATGGACTGAATACACATGACGTTTGACTATGATCTTTTTGTCATTGGCGGTGGATCTGGTGGCGTGCGCGCGGCCCGTGTGGCAGCACAGGGTGGCGCAAAGGTGGCCCTGGCCGAAGACGACCGCTATGGCGGCACATGTGTGATCCGGGGATGTGTCCCCAAAAAACTAATGGTGTTCGCCAGCGAATTCCCCAGCGCCATCGAGGATGCACAGGCCTATGGCTGGACAGTGCACTCCGGTGGGTTTGACTGGTCTGCCTTTCAGGGCAAGCTGCATGCAGAACTGGACCGGCTCGAGGGGGTGTATCGCACTATCCTCAGCTCGAACGGGGTAGACACCTATGACGCACGCGCCAGGCTGGCCGATGCACATACGATTGAGCTGAGCACGGGCGAGCGCAAGACCGCCAAACACATTTTGGTTGCCAGCGGCGGGCAGCCCGTGAAGCCTGATCTGCCCGGCGCGCAGCATGCAATCACCAGCAATGACATCTTCCACCTTGAGACCCTGCCAAAATCCATTCTGATCATCGGCGGCGGCTATATTGCTTGCGAATTCGCCGGCATCCTGAACGGGCTGGGCGTGCAGGTCACACAGTTCTATCGCGGTGCGCAAATCCTGCGTGGTTTTGACGAAGAGGCGCGTGGGCTGGTTTCCGAAGAGATGATCCAAAACGGGGTCAACCTGCATCTGGGCACCAACATCATGGAGATGGCGCCCGTCGATGGTGGATATCGCGTGAAGGGCACCAATGGCTCGGATGAGGTGTTTGAACAGGTCATGTTTGCCACCGGTCGTGTGCCCAATACCAGCGATATGGGTCTGGAAGAGGCAGGCGTCCAGCTGGGCCGCAAAGGCGAAATTGTAGTGGATGAGTACAGCCAGACCGGCGTGCCATCTATCTATGCCATTGGCGATGTGACTGACCGCGTGAACCTGACACCCGTGGCCATCCGCGAGGGCATGGCCTTTGTGGAAACTGTGTTCAACGCCAACCCGACGCCCGTGGATCATGAGTTGATTCCAACGGCAATTTTCACCCAACCCGAGATGGGCACAGTGGGATTATCTGAGGAAGCCGCACGTGAGCAGGAGCCAATTGAGGTTTATGCAACGTCGTTCAAACCGATGCAGCAGGCCTTTGCCGGGCGCAATGACCGGGTGCTGATGAAGTTGATTGTCTCTCAGGCCACACGCAAGGTATTGGGCTGTCACATTGTGGCACCCGGCGCGGGCGAGATGATCCAATTGGCGGGCATTGCCGTGAAGATGGGCGCCACAAAAGAAGATTTCGACCGGACATGTGCGGTGCATCCAACCATGTCCGAAGAACTAGTGACCATGAAAACCCCTGTTCGGACAGCTTGATTTTTCAGACAAACTGCACAGGTTATGTATAACGTCGTGATAACGACGCAGAGATAAGGAAACAGATTTTATGGCTGGACCATCTGGCGGCCCTTGGGGCGGCGGCGGCAATTCAGGCGGAGGCGACGACGGTGGTGATGACAACCGTGGTGGCAATCGCAACGGCGGGCGGCGCCCCCCGGAAAACGGCGGGCCGCAAATGCCTGAAATCGACGAGCTGATGAAAAAAGGCCAGGACCAGCTGCGCGTGCTGATGGGCGGGCGCGGCGGTGGTGGCAGCGGCTCCAATGGCACCGGCAGCGGTGGCCCGGCATTTGGCCGCGGCACGTTTGTCATCGGTTTGGTCATTGCGGCCGTGCTTTGGGCAGCGGCCAGCTTCTATACGGTCAAACCCGAAGAACAATCGGTTGAGCTGTTTCTTGGCGATTATTACCGCACCACTGATCCGGGTCTGAACTTTGCACCCTGGCCGCTGGTGACGTACGAAAAACTGCCCGTCACCCGCGAGCAGAACGAAGATATTGGTGTTGGTGGACGTGGGTCCGAGGCCGGCTTGATGCTGACCGGGGATGAAAACATCGTCGATATTGATTTTCAGGTGGTCTGGAATATCAATGACCCCGCCAAATACCTGTTTAACCTGCAAGATCCACGCTCCACTATTAACGCGGTGAGCGAATCTGCGATGCGCGAGATTGTTGCCCAGTCGCGGCTCGCACCGATCCTGAACCGGGATCGCGGTGTGATTGCCTCGCGGTTGGAGGATCTCATTCAATCCACGCTCGACAGCTATAACTCTGGCGTTAGCATCATCCGGGTCAACTTTGACAAGGCCGATCCACCAACAGACGTGATTGATTCATTCCGCGATGTTCAGGCAGCTGAGCAAAAGCGTGACAGGTTGGAAAAAGAAGCCGACGCCTATGCAGCCCGTGTGCTGGCCGAAGCGCGCGGTGAGGCCGCCCAGACGCTGGAAGAGGCCGAAGGCTATCGTGCCCGCGTGATCAACGAGGCCGAAGGTGAAGCCAGCCGCTTTACTGCTGTTTTGAACGAATATCAGAAAGCACCGGAAGTGACGCGCAAGCGTCTGTATCTGGAAGCCATGGAAGAAGTGCTGGGTGGAATGGATAAGATCATTCTGGACCAGAATGCCAGCGGAGGTCAGGGCGTTGTCCCCTATCTGCCCCTGAACGAGCTGCGCAAGCCGCAGTCTGGAGGACAGTAAGATGCGGAAATCAACAATGCTTCTGCCAATCGTTGTATTGGTTATCATCGCGGCTCTGTCCTCGGTCTTTATTGTGGACGAGCGCGAAAAAGCGCTGGTTCTGCAATTTGGTAAGGTCATCAAGGTTAAAGAAGAACCAGGGCTTGGCTTTAAAATCCCGCTTATTCAGGACGTGGTACGCTATGATGACCGTATCCTGAGCCGCGACATTGATCCGCTGGAAGTCACCCCGCTGGATGATCGCCGTCTGATGGTTGCCGCCTTCGCACGTTACCGCATCGTGAATGTTGAGCAGTTCCGCCAAGCCGTGGGTGTGGGCGGTATTCCCGCCGCCGAAGCCCGGTT
>DFBW01000041.1:0-1538 GCA_002366775.1 Roseovarius sp. UBA3070
CTGGCGTCAGAAACCTCGATAGAGGTGCGCGACAGAAACGCCGAATTGCTACGGGTCTATACCGTGGCTGATGGCCGTTGGCGGTTGGCCGTCACACCCCAACAGGTGGATAAGACCTTTGTGAACATGCTGATCGCTTACGAGGATCAGCGGTTCTACTCTCACTCCGGCGTTGATTTACGCGCCATACTGCGGGCCATAGGGCAGGCCGCGTGGAATGGTCAAATCATTTCGGGCGGATCCACCCTGAGCATGCAAGTGGCCCGGTTGCTGGAGGAAAGCGGCACCGGCCGCTGGAAAGGCAAGCTGCGCCAGATGCGTGTTGCATGGGCGCTGGAACGCCAGCTGAGCAAAGAGCAAATATTGCAACTGTATCTGACCCATGCCCCCTATGGCGGCAATCTGGAAGGGGTGCGTGCGGCGACGCTTTCGTGGTTCGGCAAAGAACCCAATCGCCTGACCCCGGCCGAAGCTGCGTTGTTGATCGCTCTGCCGCAATCCCCCAAAGCGCGCCGCCCCGATCGCAACCGCGCCGCTGCCGAGCAGGCCCGCGATCGAATTTTGGACCGCATGGTTGGCCTCTCCGCTTTGGATCAAAGCACCGCCCAAGCCGCGCTGAGCGAACCGGTCCCAAACACCCGCCGCCAATTCCCGGCACTTGCCCCGCATATGGCCGATCTCGCGCTTCGCACAAGACCCGAAGCAGGGACACATCAGCTGACCCTGGAACGGACCTTGCAGATCAGTTTGGAAACCCTTGCCAAATCCGCTTTGCGGGGCCTTCCAAACGATCTGTCTATCGCCATTGTTGTGGCCGATCATACCACCGGAGAAATCCTCGCCTCGGTTGGATCAGCCGGGTATGAGGCACAAACCACGCGCCAGGGGTTCGTGGATATGACCCGCGCCAAACGCTCGCCGGGATCAACGCTGAAGCCGTTTGTCTATGCTATGGCCTTTGATCGCGGGCTGGCACATCCCCAAACCCTTATCAACGACCGCCCCGTGGCGTTTGAGCGGTATGCACCCCAAAATTTCGACGGCGCATTCCGCGGAGAGCTGCCAGTGGCCGAGGCCCTGCGCCAGTCGCTAAATATTCCAGTGGTATTGCTGCTGGATCAAATCGGCCCTGCGCATCTGCTGGATGTCATGCGCCGCGCCCATATCAACCCCGACCTACCCGGTGATCAGGCTGGATTGGCCGTGGCGTTGGGCGGCGTTGGTGTGTCTCTGAGCGAACTTGTGCAGCTCTATGCCATGCTGGGCCAAGGCGGCGAGGCACGGGTACTACAATGGCGCAAAGACGGCGAACAAGCTGAGGCATCACGCGTTCTCAACCGGTCTGCCACATGGCACATCGGTGACATTCTGGCCGGGTTAGCGCCACCTGCAGGTGCGCCGGCACGCCGGTTGGCCTATAAAACAGGAACCTCCTATGGGCACCGCGATACCTGGGCCATCGGGTATGATGGCCGCCATGTGGCAGGTGTCTGGATTGGCCGGCCCGATGGCACACCGGTGCCCGGCGCCTTTGGTGG
>DFBW01000041.1:1576-2412 GCA_002366775.1 Roseovarius sp. UBA3070
CCACCGCCTGAAACACTGATGTTGGCCACGGCTCAGCTGCCACAACCCTTGCGCCGCTTTATCGGGCGCAATGCTGTGTTTCGTGCGGCCCCTGATGCGCCCAAACTTACGTTTCCCCCGAATGGGGCCACCTTGGCACAGTTGGATGGTGTGGTGCCGGTGAAGGTGCGTGACGGCACGCCCCCGTTCAGCTGGCTGGCCAACGGCCAGTTGATCGAGGCGGGCCTGTACCGCCGCGAAACCACGCTACCGGATTTGGGGCGCGGGTTTTCGCAACTGTCGGTTATTGATGCTGAGGGGCGTGCATCACGGGTGACAGTGCAAATTGAGTGAGTTGGTGGTGGGCAAGGGTTGATTTGCCAATGACCAATGACCAATGACCAATGACCAATGACCAATGACCAATGACCAATGACCAATGACCAATGACCAATGACCAATGACCAATGACCAATGACCAATCTTTGGATAGCTAGGTAGACATGTCAAATATGACATGTCTACTTAACGAAGATCGCACCGCTCACATTGATATAAAGAAGGGACCCTGTCCGCGCATCGGCACAATTCGCCTATCACAATTGCCCCGTAAACCGCTTCTCTCAGAGCGCTTCAATCGCCAAAGCAATGCCCTGCCCGCCACCAATACACATGGTGATCAACGCCTTCGATCCACCTGTGCGTTCCAGCTCATACATCGCCTTTACGACCAGGATTGCACCCGTGGCCCCCACCGGATGGCCCAGCGCAATCGCACCGCCATTCGGGTTCACCTTAGCCGCATCAAGACCCAGCTCTTTGTTCACAGCCAAAGCTTGCGCTGCAAAAGCCTCATT
>DFBW01000041.1:2576-3242 GCA_002366775.1 Roseovarius sp. UBA3070
TGCTCGTCGGTGTCAAAGGCAACCATAGCGCGCTTCACTTTCACGTCGATCGGCGCAATCTGCGATTTGAAATAGCCGCTCTCAATGGCCGCTGCGGCCCGCCGCTGGCTCTCCAATGCAAAGGCATCCTGCGCCTCGCGCGAAATGTCATGCTCAGCGGCCACATTCTCGGCCGTGACACCCATATGACCGGTGCCAAACGGGCAATTCAGCGCGCCCAGCATCATATCCAGTGTACGCACATCACCCATCTTGGCACCCCAGCGTTGATCCGGGATGATAAAGGGTGAACGGCTCATGTTCTCGGCACCACCGGCCAGCGCAAATTCAGCGTCCCCCAGCATCAGCGACTGCACGGCAGACACGATGGCCTGCGTACCCGACCCACACAGCCGATTGACGTTCATCGCCGGGGTTGTGTCAGGAATACCCGCATCTATCGCTGCAACACGCGACAGATACATATCGCGCGGCTCGGTATTGATGACATGACCAAAGACAACAGTCCCGATCTGGCCCGGCTCAACGCCTGAACGCTCCATCGCGGATTTGGCCACATGCGCACCCAGCGCAGACGGGGGCGTGGCCGCCAACGCGCCGCCAAACGTACCAATTGCAGTGCGGGCACCATCCAGAATGACGATATCGCTCATGTGTATTCTCCTG
>DFBW01000088.1:0-369 GCA_002366775.1 Roseovarius sp. UBA3070
GCTGCCCAATCCCAAGGGCCGAAGCGCCTCCAAGCCCACATCCAAGCAACGCAAACGCTCGGCTCAGATCCTTGACGGGGCGGCCACGATCCGCCGCGATGGGCGTTCTGCCTGTTTCGAGGATTGAAAAGCGCGGCCAATCGGGGCATTGAGGAACGCAGCGCATGTTTACAAGATCAGATTGCCCATGGCCAAATTATACCACGTCCCGTTATCGCCGTATTGTCGCAAGGTGCGCCTGAGTCTGGCGGAAAAGAAAATTGAATGCGAGCTGATTGAAGAGCGCTATTGGGAAGAGCATCCTGATTTTCTGCGCCGTAACCCGGCTGGCAAGGTGCCGGTGCTAAAGATTGACGGGCTTACGATGGC
>DFBW01000088.1:483-1310 GCA_002366775.1 Roseovarius sp. UBA3070
TGTATGAGCGGGTCAACAAAAAGGTGATGGGGCAAGGGTTTCCCGACAGCAAGAATGTGAAATCAGGCGCGCGCGCCATCAAGTATCACTTGGATTACATGACCTGGCTGCTGGATCATCGCCGCTGGTTGGCGGGGGACAAGATGACCTTGGCCGATTTTGCCGCTGCTGCGCATCTGAGCGCGCTGGATTACATCTCGGATGTGGATTGGAACCGCTCAGACGTGGTGAAAGATTGGTACGCCAAGATCAAATCCCGTCCGGCGTTTCGAGGAATACTATCGGATCAGATCTCGGGCTTTCCGCCGCCTGCGCATTATGCAGATCTGGATTTTTGATCCTGTTGGGTGAAAATAGAAGTTTTCGGAAAGATGACGCATGAGCCTGTTGAAAGATAGGCTTGTAGCGCGCGCTGTTGATGAAGGGTTTGATCTGGCGCGTGTGTGTCGACCCTGGGATGTGCCTCTGGTGCCGGGCCGGTTGGATAAATTTCTGGACAACGGATATCATGGGCAAATGGGCTGGCTGGCTGAGCGGACCCATTGGCGTGGCGCACCGCAGGTTCTGTGGCCCGAGGCAAAATCGGTGATTATGCTGGCCGAAAGCTATACACCCGATGTCGACCCTCTTGCCGTGTTAGACCAACCTGACCGGGGCGGGATTTCTGTCTATGCACGCAACAGGGATTATCATGACATCGTCAAAAAACGCCTGAAGCGGCTGGCACGCTGGTTGATTGACCAAGCGGGTGGCGAGGTGAAGGTGTTTGTTGATACAGCACCCGTACCCGAGAAACCCCTGGGGCAGGCGGCTGGATTGGGCTGGCA
>DFBW01000088.1:1372-3409 GCA_002366775.1 Roseovarius sp. UBA3070
CTGGAATTAGACTCTGATCCAGCGGAAAGTGATCATTGCGGCAATTGCCGGGCCTGTCTGGATGTGTGCCCAACCAAGGCGTTTCCGGCGCCGTATCAGTTGGACGCACGACGGTGCATTTCCTATCTGACGATCGAACATCACGGGCCAGTTGACGAAGAGCTGCGCGCCCTGATGGGAAACCGGATTTATGGCTGCGATGATTGTCTGGCAGTCTGTCCGTGGAACAAGTTTGCGGCTGAAGCGCGCGAAGTAAAATACCATGCGCGCGACGATCTGAATGCGCCGAAGCTGGCTGAATTGGCCATGTTGGATGATGTTGCATTCCGGGCGCTGTTTTCAGGTTCACCGGTCAAGCGAATTGGATGCAATAGATTTGTGCGCAATGTGCTGTACGCGATCGGGAATTCTGGCCACGCGTCTTTGCGCGGCGTGGCGCAGGAGCTGTGTGATGACCCGGACGATACTGTTGCTGACGCTGCGCGCTGGGCAACCCTGCGACTTCGGGATGGCGCAAACAGGCTGGACCAACCCTGAAAACCCGCTACACCCCTTCGGGAATGGATGAAGGGGCGACAACGCATGGCTTTGCTTTTGGGGGTCGATACTGGTGGGACATATACCGACGCAGTTCTGATCCGGGACGAGCGCGATGTTATCGCCTCGGCTAAATCGTTGACCACGCGGCATGACCTGGCCATCGGTATCGGCGGCGCAGTTGAGGCTGTGCTGGCCAGCAGCGGCGTTGATGTGGCCGAGATCGGATTGGCATCCCTCTCCACCACCCTGGCCACCAATGCATTGGTCGAAGGCCAGGGCGGGCGTGTCGGGTTGATCTTTATCGGCTTTCGAGAGCGCGATCTGGACGGGCATGGACTGCGTGAGGCATTGGGGGGCGACCCTGCACTGGTGATAGGCGGCGGGCACAACCACGCGGGCGGCGAAGCAAAACCATTGGATACTGAGGCACTTTCGGCATGGTTAGACACTGATTTGGGCATATCTGCCTTTGCTGTCGCCTCACAATTTGCCACGCGCAACCCGGCCCACGAATTGGCAGCGATGGAGATGATCCGTGATGTGACCGGGCGCCCTGTATCGTGTTCGCACCATTTGTCTGCCAAGTTGAACGGGCCGAAGCGGGCGCTGACAGCCGTACTAAATGCACGATTGATCGGGATGATTGCCCGGCTGATCGACAAGGCCGAAGGTAAGCTGAGTGAATTGGGCATCAACGCCCCATTGATGGTGGTGCGCGGCGACGGCGCGCTGATATCGGCAGATCAAGCCCGAGAGCGGCCGATTGAAACGATCCTGAGCGGCCCCGCGGCCAGCATTGTTGGCGCACGCTGGATGACCGGCGCGGATCACGCGCTGGTATCTGACATTGGGGGCACAACCACGGATGTGGCGGTGCTAAGAGGGGGCAAGCCGACAATTGACCCGGCCGGTGCGCAGGTTGGCCCGTGGCGCACGATGGTTGAGGCCGTGGCAATGCGCACCACCGGGCTGGGGGGTGACAGCGAAGTGCATGTGAATGACGCGGGGCTGATTGGCGGCGTTACCCTGGGCCCGCGCCGTTTGGTGCCGGTAAGCCTGATTGCCCATGAAGCGGGTGACATGGTGCTCCGCGTGCTGGACGAGCAACTGCGCAGTGATACGCCGGGTGAATATGATGCGCGGTTCGTGCGCGCTGTGCCGGGGATCGACGTGGGCGGATTGCAAGTCAAGGATGCCGCTTTGCTGGAGCGGATCGGTGACGACGTGCACCCGGTGACCAAAATACTGAAGACACGCATAGAGGTGGCAGCACTTCGGCGGCTGGTGCAACGAGGCCTGGTGCAGCTGGCAGGCGCCACCCCCTCGGATGCAAGCCACGTTCTGGGACATCTGGATGCCTGGAGTGCCGAGGCTGCCGAAAAGGCCCTGACACTCATGGCGCGCAAGCGCACAGGGTCGGGTAATCGTCTGGCAGATGGGCCACATGAGATGGCGCAAATGATCGTGGATCAAATGACCTATCAGACGACTTTAGCC
>DFBW01000185.1 GCA_002366775.1 Roseovarius sp. UBA3070
GAATTGTTCCGTGCCATGCAGAACGGCACGATTGATGCGGTGCAATCGGATGATGATTCCATGGCTTCGCCCACCGAGGTCACAGTGTTTGGCGGCTACTTTCCGTTTGCCTCACGCTACAGCCTGGATGTACCGGTTCTGTTCAACCAATATGGTTTGAATGAGATTTGGGACGAAGAATATTCCAAAGTCGGCGTGAAACACATCAGCGCCGGTGCATGGGATCCTTGCCACTTTGCCACCAAAGATCCGATCAATTCACTGGCGGACCTGAAGGGTAAACGCGTCTTTACCTTCCCCACCGCTGGGCGGTTCTTGCAGCAGTTTGGCGTGGTGCCCGTGACCCTGCCCTGGGAAGACATCGAAGTGGCCGTTCAAACCGGCGAGCTGGATGGCATCGCATGGTCAGGTATCACCGAAGATTACACTGTCGGCTGGGCAGATGTGACCAACTACTTCCTGACCAACAACATCTCAGGTGCCTGGGCGGGATCGTTCTTTGCCAACCAAGAGCGCTGGAACGCCTTGCCAGAAGATCTGCAAACCCTGTTCCGGGTGTGCTGTGACCAGTCACACTACTATCGCCAATGGTGGTATTGGGGTGGTGAAGCCAGCCTGCGCGTGGACGGCCCCAAGATGGAGCTGACCTCGATCCCGGATGCCGAATGGAAGCAGGTCGAAGACGCCGCGTTGGTGTTCTGGGATGAAATCGCATCGGAATCGCCAACCAAGGCGAAAGTTGTAGAGATCTTCAAGAAATACAACGCCGATATGCAAAAAGCCGGACGGCCTTACCGCTACGGCTGATCGTAACGTCTGATTCACCCCCCGGCGTATCGGCCCGGGGGTGAATTTTCCAAGAAAATTGCAAAAATTCTATGAAGAACTTTTTGCCCACATAACGGACCTTGCCATGACCCTGAGCTTTGACACGCTGAAAACAAAATATGAGGCCGATGAGGTTGACACCGTTCTGGTCTGCCTTGTGGATATGCAGGGCCGGTTGATGGGCAAGCGCTTTCACGCCGGGCATTTCATTGCCGGGGCCTGGGAAGAAACCCATTGCTGCAATTACCTGCTGGCCACGGATTTGCAGATGGCGACGCCCGATGGCTATGCCTCGACCAGTTGGGAATCAGGTTATGGCGACTATGTGATGAAGCCCGATCTGGATACGTTGCGCATGGTCCCATGGTTGGAGGGCACTGCGATGGTGCTGTGTGACGTGTTGGATCACCACACGCATCAAGATGTGCCCCATTCCCCGCGCGCAGTGCTGAAAAAGCAGCTAAAGCGGCTTGAGGCGATGGGCTTTGACGCCATGATGGCGACCGAGCTGGAGTTCTTTCTGTTCGAAAAGAGCTTTGATGACATCCGAAAATCAGGCTTCCGCGATCTGGAGCCGATCAGCGGTTATAATGAAGATTACCACATCCTTCAAACCTCACGCGAGGAACATGTGATGCGCCCGATCCGCAACCATCTGTGGGACGCGGGCATTCCGGTTGAAAATTCCAAAGGCGAGGCCGAAACCGGCCAGGAAGAGCTGAACATCAAATATGCCGCGGCACAGGATACGGCCGATTACCATACGATTGCCAAACACGCGATCAAGGAAATCGCCTATCAGCAAGGCCACGCGGTGACGTTTTTGCCCAAGTGGCACCATGACAAGGTTGGCTCCTCCAGCCATGTGCATCAATCCTTGTGGAAAGATGGCGCGCCGGTGTTTTACGACCCGGATGACAAGCTGGGCATGAGCGCATTGATGAAAACATATATGGCAGGCTTGTTGAAATACGCCCCCGATTTCACCTATTTTCTGGCGCCTTATGTGAACAGCTATAAGCGGTTTCAAAAAGGCAGCTTTGCGCCCACACGCACGATCTGGTCGGTGGACAATCGCACCGCTGGTTTTAGATTGTGTGGCACCGGGTCCAAGGCGATCCGGGTGGAGTGCCGTGTGGGTGGGTCGGATCTGAACCCCTATCTGGCAATGGCCGCACAAATCGCCGCCGGGATCGCCGGGATTGAAGAGACGCTGGAACTGGCCCCGCCCACAGTTGGCGATGCGTATCAAGGCGACAGCGGTATGATCCCGCAAAATCTGCGTGATGCCCGCGAGACCCTTAAAGGGTCGGACATGCTGCGCGCGGCCTTTGGCGATGACGTGGTCGATCACTATGCCCGTGCGGCCGAGTGGGAGTTAGAAGAGTTTGATCGTATCGTGACTGATTACGAAGTGGCGCGCGGGTTTGAGCTGGCGTGAGGGTTGCACCGTCCGGATGCCTCCGGCGGGGATATTTTGGGCAAGAAGATGGACTTGCTGCTTTTAAAAGATGAGGGCGCTATGACGCAGATGTTGAAATGTATCTCGCCGATTGATGGATCGGTTTTTGCAGAGCGCGAAACGCTGACTGCCGAGGCCGCCGCGCAGGTGGCTGCACGCGCACGGGCAGCGCAAGTGGCCTGGGCAGCACGACCGTTGAGCGAACGCACGGCCCTGGTGATGGCCGGTGTGGCCGCCGTGGGGGCCATGAACGATGAAATTGTGCCCGAGTTGGCGCATATGATGGGGCGCCCGGTGCGCTATGGCGGTGAATTTGGCGGGTTCAATGAACGCGCCAGCCATATGGCAGCCATAGCCGAGGATGCACTGGCGGATGTTGAGGTGGGCGAGGATGCCACTTTCAAGCGATATATCAAACGGGTGCCGCATGGTGTCGTGCTGGTCGTGGCGCCTTGGAACTATCCCTATATGACGGCGATCAACACGGTGGCCCCTGCCCTGATTGCCGGGAATACGGTGGTGTTGAAACATGCGACACAAACCCTGTTGGTGGGCGAGAGGATGGTGCGGGCTTTTATCGCGGCTGGCGTGCCTGAGGATGTGTTCCAGAATGTGTTTCTGGATCACGACACAACGTCGGCACTGATTGCTGAGCGGGCTTTTGATTTTGTGAATTTCACCGGCTCGGTTGGGGGCGGCAAGGCGATGGAACGCGCCGCCGCAGGTACATTCACCGGTGTCGGGCTGGAGTTGGGTGGCAAGGATCCGGGCTATGTCATGGACGACGCCGATCTGGATGCCGCCGTGGATACGCTGATTGATGGCGCGATGTTCAATGCGGGTCAATGCTGCTGTGGGATTGAGCGGATTTATGTGGCGGCAAGCCTGTATGACGCTTTTGTTGAAAAGGCCGTGGCGATTGTGAAGGGCTATAAGCTGGGCAATCCAATGGACCCGGGCACGACCCTGGGGCCGATGGCCAACGTGCGGTTTGCCGCCGAGGTGCGTGCGCAGATTGCCGAAGCTGTCGCCGCCGGTGCCAAAGCACATATCGAGACCTTTGCCGAGGATGATGGGGGCGCATATCTGACGCCCCAGATCCTGACCAATGTCACCCACGACATGCGCGTCATGCGCGACGAGAGCTTTGGCCCGGTGGTGGGCATCATGCCCGTCAAGGACGATGCCGAGGCGATTGAGCTGATGAACGACAGCCAGTTTGGCCTGACCGCCAGCCTGTGGACCGCTGATCTGGAGCGCGCCACAGCCGTGGGTGATCAGATTGAAACTGGCACCGTGTTTATGAACCGGGCGGATTACCTCGATCCGGGCCTGTGCTGGACCGGGTGCAAAGACACCGGTCGTGGCGGTGGTCTGTCGATTATCGGCTATCACAATCTGACACGTCCCAAATCTTACCATATGAAAAAGGTCACATCATGAGCCTGACTGGAAACTGGTCTTACCCCACAGTGATGAAATTTGGCGCGGGCCGCATTGCTGAACTGCCCGCAGCTTGCGCTCAGGCAGGCATCAAACGCCCCTTGCTGGTGACAGACAAGGGGTTGGCGGATCTACCTGTTACCCAGGCCACGCTGGACATCATGGATGCCGCCGGACTGGGGCGCGCGATGTTTTCGCAGGTCGATCCCAACCCCAATGAGGTCAACCTTAACGCTGGTGTTGCCGCTTACAAGGCTGGCGGTCATGACGGCGTTATTGCCTTTGGCGGCGGCTCTGGTTTGGACCTGGGCAAGATGGTGGCCTTTATGGCCGGTCAGACGCGGCCCATCTGGGATTTTGAGGATATTGGCGATTGGTGGACCCGCGCCAATGCCGACGTGATTGCGCCGATCATTGCAGTGCCCACAACCGCCGGAACCGGCTCGGAAGTGGGGCGCGCATCAGTAATCACCGACAGTGTCAGCCATGTGAAGAAAATCATCTTTCATCCCAAGGTGCTGCCAGAAGTTGTGATCTGTGACCCTGAACTGACTGTTGGCATGCCCCAGTTCATCACCGCAGGCACCGGCCTTGATGCCTTTGCCCATTGTGTTGAGGCCTATTCCAGCCCGCATTATCATCCGATGAGCCAGGGAATTGCCTTGGAAGGTATGCGTCTGGTGGTGGAAAACCTGCCGCGTGCCTACGGCGATGGCACGGATATTGAGGCGCGTGCCAACATGATGTCAGCCGCCGCGATGGGGGCCACGGCGTTCCAAAAAGGGCTTGGTGCAATCCACGCCATGAGCCACCCCATTGGGGCCCATTTCAACACCCACCACGGCACCACCAATGCGGTGTGTATGCCTGCCGTACTGGAATTCAACGCGCCGGTAATTGCCGATCGCTTCGACAGGGCGGCGTCCTACATTGGCGTGCAGGGCGGGTTCGATGGGTTCCGCGCCTTCGTGCAGGAGTTCAACGATAGCATGAACATCCCCCGTAAGCTGTCTGAGATGGGTGTGACCGAGGCCAGCATTCCCGATCTGGTAGCAGGCGCCATCATTGACCCCAGTTGTGGCGGCAACCCGATTGAGCTGACCGAGGAAAACCTCGAAGGGCTGTTCCGCGCGGCTTTGTAAGCCTGCACATGTGCTGTACGCCTCGCCCGCAACCCAGGGCGAGGCCTGCTGCCTTTCTCGGGCGGGGGATTTGCGCGCTCATCCGAGTCGCAGGCTGGATGGTGTGACACCATAATACCGCTTCATCGCCCGTGCCATTGCAGCCGGGCTTTCATACCCATTGCGCAGGGCAATTTCGGCCACACTCAAGGTGCTGCCCTCTAGCATCTTGCGGGCGGATGACAGGCGTAAATGGCGATAAACCGTGCCAGGTGGAGCGCCTAGCCGGTTGCGAAAACGCCGATCCAGCGTCCGCGATTGGCACGACAACAGGCGCGATAACTCCAGCAGGCTTAGCGGTTTTTCCAGGTTTTCACGCATCAATGCCAGGGCACGCCGCACCGTTGGGTCTGTTACTGTTCCACGCTCGTGGATTGCATCTACTGGTGGATCGCCCTGCATGAACAACGCCTCGACATCCAGCCGCGCGGCCAGCCCGGCGTGATCGGCAATCAACCCCAAAGTCATATCCAGCGCCGACATCGCACCAGCGCAGGTGATGACCCGGCCATCACGCACCAAACGGCTGCGTTCTGCCTCGATTTGCAAAAACCGCTCCATGAATCCATCCATCAAGTCCCAATGTACCGTGGCGCGTCGCCCCTCAAGCAGCCCGGCTGAGGCCAACAACCACGGGGCGGTATCCATCCCCACAATGATGCGCGCCTTGGCCGAGGCCTGCCGCAATGCGCGGCGCATGTCAGGTGTGTCGTGATGTTCATGTCCGTAGCTGGACAATACAAATAGATAATCACACGGGGCCAAATCCGAAAGGCCGGCCTGGGGCAACACTTGCATCGCACTTGAAGACAAGGCCGCGCCCCCGTCATGTGTCAGGATTTGCCAGCTAAAAATCGGGGACCGGTTCAGCGTGTTGGCAGCGCGCAAAGGCTCCAGACAATTGGCCAGACACAGGTTTGAGAACTGATCAAATATCAGCAGTGCAATATGCACGGGCGGTGCATCTGGATTTGTCCATTGTGGCATGTTATTTGTCTATTACGGCAAATTGGCGACTCACACCAGAGCGTTACCCTGAGAGAACCCCCATGCTTTTCCGAGGATCTCACATGCCGCTCGAAATGAACCGCGAAGTTTTCATCACCTGCGCCGTCACTGGCGGAGGTGGCACACAAGACCGCAGCCCGCATGTGCCACGCTCGCCGCAACAGATTGCCGACAGCGCCATTGCCGCAGCCAAGGCCGGGGCGGCGGTGGTGCATTGCCATGTGCGTGACCCTGAAACCGGCGCCCCTTCGCGCGATCCCAAACTGTACCGCGAATTGACCGAAATCATTCGCGCCTCCGACACTGACGTGGTGCTGAACCTGACCGCCGGAATGGGTGGCGATATAATCTTTGGCGCGCCCGAGGCACCCCTGCCCCTGTCCGATACCTCGGATATGGTGGGCGCATCCGAGCGGGTTGAACATATCGCAGAGTGCCTGCCCGAAATCTGCACGTTGGATTGTGGCACGATGAACTTTGCCGAAGCCGATTATGTGATGACCAACACGCCCGGTATGCTGAGCGCTATGGGCACAATGATGACCAAGCTGGGCGTAAAACCCGAGATCGAAGCATTTGACACCGGCCATCTTTGGTATGCCAAGCAATTGGTCAAAGACGGCGTGTTGGACAGCCCTGCTTTGGTGCAGCTGTGCATGGGGGTGCCTTGGGGTGCGCCTGATGACCTGAACACCTTTATGGCCATGGTGAACAACGTGCCGGATGACTGGACGTTTTCGGCCTTTGGGCTGGGGCGCAGCCAGATGCCCATTGTCGCGGCATCTGTGCTGGCGGGTGGCAATGTGCGCGTCGGACTGGAAGACAACCTTATGCTGGACCGCGGAGTTCTGGCCGAAAACTGGCAACTGGTGGAACGCGCCGCCAATATCATTGAAAACCTGGGCGCACGGGTTATTGGCCCCGATGAGGTGCGCAAAAAACTAGGCCTGACCAAACGGGCGCCAACGTCATGACCCGCCTTGCACTGGCCGCCGCATTTTTGCTGCCGTCAGCCGCAATCGCCGAAGACTGGCACGGCATCTGGAGCGCAGACCCGGCATGGTGTGTCAACGCCGAGCGGATCGGCAGTGTGACACCCGCCCCGATTGCACTGAACGCGCAGGAAATGCTCGGTTATGAGAACAGCTGC
>DFBW01000002.1 GCA_002366775.1 Roseovarius sp. UBA3070
ATCAACCACATGGCCAATCGGGCCGTTCACAGCCTTGCCCAGAAGCGGCGTAAGGGCTGAGCGGATGGTCAGGGGCATATCGCGCGTATAGGCATAGTAAGCCAGCGAAAGGCCGGTCACCACATAGATCGACCATGCGTGAAAGCCGTAATGTGCGAATGTATAGCGATAGGCAGATTGAATGGACGCTTCGGTGTTGCCGACCACTTCGCCAGCGACCACTACGGGGTTTGATCCCCAGAGGCTCAGTGGCTCGGCAGTGGCAAAAACCATCAGCCCCACACCCAGGCCCGCGCCGAACATCATGGAGAACCAGGAGAAATTGGAAAACTCAGGGGCTTCCCCCGGTTTGCCCATCACCTTGCGGCCTGATTACGGCAGGATCGCCACGACCAGCAGGAAGAAGGCAAAAAAGCCAACGATTACAATGTAGAACTGGTTGAAGATCTTTAGAATGTTGCCATTCAGGCTTCCCAGTGCGGTATTCGCGTTCGCCGGAAACACCAGTGCCCAAAGCACAAGTGCAACCATGATGCCTTTGGAGATCAGAGCAATCGGCAGGCTGTTGTCTTGGTAAAAGCCGTGCGGTTGCTTCTTGATCTCCACATCTGTGAATGGAGGTTTGATACTCATTTTTGTGTCCCTTTTATCCGTGTCTCAATGGGACAACGGTCTGCGCTTTCGTGCAAAACCCGTCGCAAAGGTATTTGTCTTTGGCTTGACTGCCCCCATCGCGTTAATTTGTCACAGGCTGGTGCCGACGGGGTGGATATTTTGCGGCACCACATGTAATGAACGCGACCCAGCGATTCAATTCAAGCTTAAAATAGTTGATTCAGATTCAGTAAAATTGAATTATGCCGCACCAAATTTCCCCTGCGCGTCTATCCAAAGCCAGGTCCCCTGTCGCTTTCGCGTGTCAGGCTTTGATCGACCAAGCCCGCTGGATTTCATGTTAGTATATGCAAGGCCTGCGGTTTGTCGGGGGGGCACGCGCAGGGGGGATGATCGTCGCCTGCGGTAAATTACCATAAGATACGCCACTATTGGGAAAATTCTTGCCCGCAGCCACACAACGCCTTAGGCTTGGGGCCATAAAACAAAGGGAGACTGGTATGATCCTGACCGACACGACCGGCCAGACCAACCTGCCTCGCTATTTCAAACGGGCCTTTGCAACAGCGCAGCAAATCCAGCAGGGGCGATTGGACTTCGTCCTTCCGTTTGAGCATGGTGATAGTGACCGCCTGAGACTGCGTCGCTGGCACCATGCCTCCAATGATAATTGGGCTCAGGTGGCCCAATTGGGCTTTGACGATCGCTTTAGGCGAATGTGGAATTTTTATCTCACCTCTTGTGCGGGGGCGTTCGGGTCCGGTAATTGCAATGTAACCCAGATCACAATCGCAAGGCCCCTCTGATATGCCCCTGACCGACAAAATGCCCACCGCGGCCAAATTCTTTGCTGCCATTGGATTGGCGGCCGTTGGCTGGATCGCGTCTGAGGCGATCCGCCCCCTTCTGCCACCGCACACCGATTTTGGCTGGTTCAACCAGGTCAATGTTGTGCTGGGTGTGATCTGTGGTTGGCGCGTGACGGGCCGCCGTGTGGGCGGTACATTCAGCGAGGCCATCAGTGCCGGGCTGACCGGCGTGATCGCTTTGGTGTTTTGGGGGCTCTTTGCTCAAAGCTTCAACCTCATGCTGGCCGAGGCCTTGGACAAAAAATACAAAGGCCCGTTTCAAGCGATCATGGGGATATTTAACAATGCCATGGAGTTCGGCGTCTTCCTGCTTGATGGCAAAGTGATTGGGATCATTTTGATCGGCGGCATCCTGACCGGCCTTTTTGCCGATTGGATTTCCAAGCGGCTTTAGAGCTCCAGTGACCTCCTTTTTCGTATATGGGTCATTGGCATCTCCTGCCATTTTGAATGTCATTCTGGGGCAGGGGGATGCCCCTTTGGGGCAGGTGGGCGTATTGTCTGGCCACCGCGCTGAACATGGCACCGGTCCATTCCCCTGGGCATGCAAAGCCGATGATCAGTCGATAACAGGCAAGGTTCTGAACAATCTGGACAAAGACGCCAGCACGCGCCTGAGCTTTGTGGTTGAAGCCCTTGGCGGGCGGGAAGATACCGCCTTTATCCAGACTGATGAGGGCAAAATTAGCGCGCGCTTTGCCTGCGGTGTCCCGGCATCACATTCAACGTTGGATGACGGCGCTATCCAGATGATTGAGCTATTGGCAGCTCAGGAAATCATGAGCTATTTCAATCGCGTAGATGTCAGTGAGCTGGCTTGGCGGCGCGCTATGATCCTGTCGCGGGCGGCGGCCAGACAGGCGGCACACACCCCCAAGCCAGCAGAGCTGCGCAGCACCACAGGTCGTGACCAAGTTGGAGTGCACACCATAGAGACCCCACACCAAGGGTTCTTTGTGACCCGCAATTACCAGCTGACGCATCCCAGGTTTGATGGCACCACCAGCCCAGAATTACGACGCGAGGTGTTTGTGGCCACGGATGCCGCCATTGTACTGCCTTATGACCCGATGCGCGATCGTGTGTTGATAGTAGAGCAGTTTCGGATGGGGCCATTTGGGCGCGGCGATGCGCGCCCCTGGATGCTGGAGCCTGTGGCGGGGCGTCTGGATGCCGGTGAAACGCCCGAGCAATGCGCGCGGCGCGAATGCGAAGAAGAAGCCGGGCTGAGCTTGCACCGCCTGGACAAGATCGCCAGTCACTATTGTTCGCCGGGGTGTTCAACCGAGTATTTCCACCTGTTTCTGGGCTTGTGTGATTTACCGGACGAAGCGGCGGGCTTTGGTGGTCTGGACAGCGAACAAGAGGACATTCGCATTCATATCGTCAGCTACGCCCGTGCGATGGCCTTGCTTGACACTGGCGAGGCCGACAATGGCCCGCTTATTCTGGCGCTGTTGTGGTTGTCAAAAACCCGTGACACGCTTCGTGCATCTGCTTGAGTTATTCAGCGCTAAAGGCTAGGTCTGACGCCTAGGACACGCAGTAATATGGGGCATTTCATGCAACGTGCACAAGACCTGGCCGAGGCCGTTGGCAACACACCTCTGATCCGCCTTCGCGCCGCATCCGAGGCGACCGGTTGCGAGATATTGGGCAAATGCGAATTCCTGAACCCCGGGCAGTCGGTCAAAGACCGTGCTGCATTGTTTATCATTCGTGATGCTGTGGCGCGCGGCGCACTTAAGCCCGGCGGCACGATTGTTGAAGGCACCGCCGGCAATACCGGCATCGGGCTGGCTTTGGTGGGGGCCTCATTGGGCTTCAAAACTGTGATCGTGATCCCCGAAACCCAAAGCGAAGAAAAGAAAGATATGCTGCGCCTTGCCGGGGCTGACCTGGTGCAAGTGCCGGCAGCCCCCTATGCAAATCCCAACAATTTTGTACGCTACTCCGAAAGGTTAGCCGAAAAACTTGCACAAACAGAACCAAACGGTGTGGTTTGGGCCAACCAGTTTGACAATGTTGCCAACCGTCAGGCCCATATTGAAACCACCGGCCCCGAGATTTGGGAGCAAACCGACGGCAAGGTGGATGGGTTTATCTGTGCCTGCGGATCGGGTGGCACATTGAATGGCGTGGCCATGGCATTGCAGCCCAAGGGCGTCAAAATCGGACTGGCTGATCCGATGGGGGCCAAGCTCTATTCATGGTACACTAAGGGCGAATTGGAGGCCGAGGGGGACTCGATTGCTGAGGGCATCGGACAGGTGCGCATCACCAAGAACCTTGAAGGGCTGACCCCGGATTTCAACTGCCAGATCCCCGATGCCGAGGCGTTGCCGATTGTGTTTGACCTGTTGCAACATGAAGGCCTGTGTGTCGGCGCGTCATCAGGCATCAACATTGCCGGAGCCATCCGCATGGCGCGTGACATGGGCCCCGGCAACACAATTGTAACTGTGCTTGCGGACTACGGTACGCGGTATCAGTCAAAATTATTTAACCCTGAATTTCTTATCGAAAAGGGCCTGCCCACGCCATCCTGGCTGGATCGGGCGCCTCGTTCAATTCCCGGAGTATTTGTGGAGTGACACATTTCTTGAAATCAGCACTATTGATTTTGGTGCTGGCAGTTGGCGTGGTTGGTTTGACTGCGCCATCGCCGATTTATGCCCAACCGACGTCGCCACAACCAGATTATGTCGGCTGGCAGAACACCGCCAATCGTGCTGATGAGGCGATCGAAACCAGCCGCGCCAGCACTGCCGCACTTGAGGCATTGCGCCGCCAGCTGGTAAATTGGCGCGATCAGTTCATTGACGCGCAAGATATCAATTCAAACGCTATCACCACAGTACAAAGCCAGTTGGATGCGCTGGGGCCTGTGCCTGAAGACGAAGAGGAATCCGCCACCATAACCAGCCAGCGGGCGGATCTGGGGGTTCGCCTGGCCGAATTACAAGACCCGGCGAAAACGGCGGAGCTGGCCCAGAACCGCGCAGACGGGCTTATCAAGGGCATCGACCGGATTATCCGCGAGCGACAGGCCGAAGAACTGCTGCAGTTTGGCCCATCGCCGATCAACCCAACCCATTGGGGCGCGGGTATTTCAGCGCTCACAAGCACAGCGGCTGATGTGCGAAGCGAGTTTTCCGGCGCCTGGAACAACTCGGTGCAACAAGCCGAAGCCAAAAAGGATCTGCCCGCGGTTTTGGCCCTGTTTGTGATTGGCCTCATTTTGATCATGCGCGGGCGGCGCTGGACCCGCAGGATCACCAATTGGACGCTGACTGACGCCCCCGGCGCCGGGCGTTGGATCGTGTCATTCATCCTGTCACTGGGCAGTGTTTTCCTCCCCTTTATTGGGATGGCCTTGCTGGTCGAAGCGGTGTTTGCCACCAACCTTGTTGGCCTGCGCGGTGAGGTGATTATCAACGCATTGCTTGCCCCAATCTTTGTGTTTCTGCTGGCCCGCTGGCTGGCCATGCGCATTTTCCCATCAAGGGAAGCGCGCACCCTGCCGCTGAACCTTGACCCGGTTCAACGGATCTCTGGGCGCCTTTATGGGGCCCTTCTGGGGCTGATCTCGGGGGGGTATTTCTTCTTTTCGGATGTGTCGGATTTCTCCAACTGGACCGAAACAGCTACCAATGTTGTTCTGTTTCCTTTCATCGCTCTGGCGGGGCTGGTGTTGCTGCGTTTGGCACGGTTGTTGCAGACCCATTGCAAACGCGAATCTGAGGAAGGCGAAGACGAAAAGTTCCGCGCCACGATCACCCGGTTCCTGGCAATGGGGATGATGGTGTTGGGCGTTGTGTCGCCCGTGTTGGCGGCGGTGGGCTATTTCAAGCTGGCGCATTTCCTGATGTTCCCATCGTTGTTGTCGTTGCAATTATTGGCCATCTTGTTGGTGCTGCAGCGGGTGGTTGTTGAGGTTTATGTCCTGGTGACCAATAACCGCAAAGGGTCTGAAGAATCTCTGGTGCCTGTGCTGATTGGCTTGTTGCTGGTCCTGTTGTCCCTCCCGCTTTTTGCGATGGCCTGGGGGGTGCGCCCGGCGCAATTGGGTGAACTTTGGATCCAGTTCACCAATGGGGTCAACATGGGCGGCGTGCGTATTTCGCCCACGGTGTTTCTGACCTTCGCCATTGTCTTTGCCATCGGGTATCTGGCCACACGGCTGTTGCAGGGGGCGCTGAAAAACACGATCCTGCCCAAAACCAAGCTGGATCAGGGCGGGCGCAATGCCATCACTGCGGGTGTGGGTTATATCGGGATATTCCTGGCCGCGCTGATCGCCATCACCTCTGCGGGGCTTGATCTCAGCTCAATCGCGATTGTTGCCGGTGCGTTGTCTGTCGGTATTGGTTTTGGTTTGCGCACCATCGTGGAAAACTTTGTTTCCGGCATCATTTTGTTGATCGAGCGCCCCATTTCTGAGGGCGACTGGATTGAGGTGGGGGGTGTGCATGGCACGGTGCGCGACATCTCGGTGCGCTCGACCCGGATTGAGACGTTTGATCGCTCGGATGTGATCTTGCCCAATGCTGATCTGGTGACGGGTCGTGTGACCAACTACACCCACTTCAACACTGTGGGGCGGGCAATTGTCCCTGTTGGTGTGGCTTATGGCACTGACACCCGCAAGGTTGAGAAAATCCTGCTGGAGATCGCCGAGGCTCACCCCATGGTGTTGGCCAATCCTGCACCCTCGGTGATATTGAGAAGCTTTGGCGCCTCCTCGGTCGATTTTGAAATACGGGCCATTTTGCGCGATGTGAACTGGGTGCTGAGTGTGACCTCGGACATGAATCATGAGATCGCCAAGCGGTTTATGGAAGAGGGGATAGAAATCCCGTTCGCACAGCAGGATATCTGGTTTCGCAATCCCGAAACTCTGGTGCCCGGAGGGGCGAAAAAACCGGTTGCCAAAAAACCAAAAGCACCAAAAAAGAAACCGACCGATACGTTGATCGAGACCGCCAAGCCGGATGAGGCCGATATGGGCACCTCTGGTGAGGGTGGTGAAGGTGCAGGCCAGGGGGGCGATAGATGAGCACGGAACCGCTTTATCGTACCGACAGCTATGTGTCCGAAACCAATGCGCAGGTGATCGCCCTCACCCCTGAGGGGGGCATCGTGCTGGACCGGAGTGTGTTTTACCCCACTGGCGGCGGACAACCCGGC
>DFBW01000318.1 GCA_002366775.1 Roseovarius sp. UBA3070
CAAAATCTGTGGCCACCGAGATACGCAACAGCCCGGATGGGTCTGATTGCATCGAAGTGACCAGCGCATCCGCTTCGCCTGCATCATTGAGAACACGCAGGGCGCGGTCATAATAGGCCAGGCCAATCTCTGTTGGGCTAACGCGCCGTGTTGTGCGGTTCAGCAAACGTGCGCCAAGACGTGCCTCAAGCGATGAGACATGTTTGGACACTGCGGACTTGGAAATGCCCATTTTGCGCGCCGCATCCGTAAACCCGCCTTGGTCTACCACCGTTGCGAACGCTTCCATTTCGGTAAGGCGATCCATACTCATACCTCTGTTCATTCAATTGAGGACAGGTATCACGCGAAAATCGGGCACAACTGCGGCACGCGCCGGACAATATCAGGGTTTTGTAGGGGATCGTTGATGGCGTGGAAACGATGGTAGGTGAACGCAGCAGCACTCATTTAACCTGAACCACGAGGGTTTTTGAGCCGCTGCCACGCGCCGCGCGTTCAGGTATAGGTTAACGCGCGCGCGCCCAGATTAAGCAGGATGTGAATTCAAAGTTCCGCAGCCAGTCGGGTACCTTGATCAATTGCCCGTTTGGCATCCAGTTCTGCCGCGACATCCGCGCCGCCAATGATATGGCAAGTGATACCCTTGTCGTGCAATGCATCCGCCAGGCTCCTCTCGGGCAACTGACCGGCGCACATAACAATGGTATCTGCCTCAATCACCCGAGGGTCCTCGTGCGCCTCGCCATTGGACACATGCAGGCCCTGTGCATCAATCAATTCATAATTCACGCCGCCCAACATTTTGACGTCTTTCATTCGCAACGTCATACGGTGAATCCAGCCGGTGGTTTTGCCCAATCGCTTGCCCGGCGCTTCGGCCTTGCGTTGCAACAATGTGATCTGACGTGCGGGTGTTTGGGCTTGCGGGCCACCTTTAGCCAGGCCACCACGGGTTTTTTCGGGGTCGCCAATGCCCCATTCGGCCTTCCACTCATCCAACTCTAACGTCGGGCTTGTGCCATTTTGGGCCAGGAACTCGGCCACATCAAAGCCAATGCCACCCGCGCCGATGATCGCCACACGATCCCCCACAGGAGCTTTATGTCGAAGCACATCAATATAGCTCAGTACATTTGGCCCATCCTGCCCGGGAATGCCCGGATCACGCGGCATCACACCGGTGGCAATGATCACCTCGTCAAACCCGCTCAGATCATGGGTGCCAACGTCGTGCCCCAGCTTGCAGGTGATGCCCAGCTCCTTAACCATGGTTTCGAACCACTCAACCAGCCCATGAAATTCTTCCTTGCCAGGGATCACACGCGCCATGTTCAATTGGCCACCTATCTGGTTGGCCCGATCAAACAGCGTCACAGTATGCCCCCGCTGGGCCGCTGTCATTGCAGCAGACAGGCCGGCAGGCCCGGCCCCCACAACAGCAATCCGTTTGGCCACCGCCGCAGGTTCTATTGTCAGCTCTGTTTCATGACACGCACGCGGGTTCACCAGACAGGTGCTCATTTTGCCCGAAAATGTGTGATCCAGACACGCCTGATTGCACGCAATACACGGCGCGATCAAAGCCGCCTGGCCAGATGCTGCTTTGTTCACAAAATCTGCATCGGCCAGAAACGGCCGCGCCATGCTGACCATATCAGCCGCACCGCTGGCCAACACGTCCTCTGCAACGTCGGGTGTGTTAATTCGGTTTGACGTGATCACCGGGATGCCAACATGGCCCATCAGTTTTTTGGTAACCCAGGCAAATGCCGCACGCGGCACATTTGTTGCAATCGTGGGAATGCGCGCCTCGTGCCAGCCGATACCGGTGTTGATAATGCTGGCCCCTGCGGCCTCAACCGCCTTGGCCAATTCGATCACCTCATCAAAGGTCGACCCGCCCGGCACCAAATCAATCATCGACAGCCGGTAAATCAGAATAAAGTCGTTCCCAACCGCCTCGCGGGCACGGCGCATAATTTCCACAGGCAGCCGCATCCGGTTTTCATAAGACCCACCCCAGCGATCTTCGCGCTTGTTGGTATGTGTCACAAGGAACTGGTTGATAAAATACCCCTCGCTGCCCATGATTTCGGCGCCATCATAACCCGCCTCTTTGGCCCGCACAGCAGCCGTCACGATATCGACGATCTGCTTTTCTATACCGGCGTCGTCCAGCTCTTTTGGCACAAAAGGCGAGATCGGTGATTTTATCGCACTTGGCCCTACACACTCGGGGCTATAGGCATACCGCCCAGCATGCAGGATCTGCATCGCAATACGCCCGCCCGCATCATGCACGCGGTCCGTTACGATGCGGTGGTTGGCGACATCCCCGTCCGAAAACAGCCCAGCCGCCCCCGGAAATACACCGCCTTCCCTATTCGGTGCCATGCCACCCGTCACCATCAGCCCTACACCACCACGCGCGCGCGTGGCATAAAACTCGGCCACCCGGTTCCAATCCTTGGTTTCTTCCAGCCCGGTATGCATTGAGCCCATCAACACCCGGTTCTTCAATGTCAGATGGCCCAGATCCAGCGGGGCAAGCAGATGGCTATAGTCACTCATGGCGGTCTCCTTCGTTGTGGCCAAAAATGCCGGGCCACTTGGCAAATGTCACGCAATACGCTGCGTTACCCCCCAGTTTCACCTTTCCAGAAATACTTAATCTCCAATGCTCAAAACCTGAAAGCCACAAAAACATGCGCGTCGCCTCACAACTGCCTGAACAAAAGCGTGCGCCAGCACACCTTTGGGTCACGCCCGCTCATCCTTGGGAGAGCCCATCACCACATAAGATGTGATCGAGTTCACCTGCGGCAAAGTTCCAACCACATCAGTATGAAATGACTTATACGCGGCCAGATCCGCCACTTCGATGCGCAGCAAGTATTCTACTGTACCGGTGATATTGTGACACTCCACCACTTCGGGTGCGATGCTCATGGCGCGTTCAAAGGCAACTTGGCTTGCCTTGGTGTGCGAATTGAGACCAACCGCGGCATAGGCCACAAACCTCGTGCCAAGAGCCGCTTTATTCAGCACAGCACGATACCCCTTGATGATACCGCTTTTCTCCAATTCCTGTACCCGGCGCAGGCAGGCCGATGGTGACAGGCCAACTTTCTCGGCCAGATCAAGGTTGCTGATCCGCCCGTCACGGCCAAGTTCACGCAATATATTTTGGTTTATTTGATCCATTGCCGTATTTTATTGCAAATTTTCTCCCCTCAATCAACATTTCGCAATTCAATGGCGTAAATCTCCGCATAAGGTTGCACGTATGACCTTTGATCTCTTCGCAGCCTTGCTGACCTTCGCCTTTGTCACCGTCATCACACCGGGGCCAAACAATCTGATGCTGATGGCCTCAGGTGCCAATTTCGGCTTCCGCCGCACTGTGCCGCATATGCTTGGCATTGGGCTTGGTATGCCGACGATGGTTGTCATGGTCGGAATTGGCATCATGCAAGTGTTTGACCATTTCCCTGCCAGCTATACCATCCTGAAGGTGTTTAGCGTTGCCTATCTGATCTGGCTTGCCTGGAAAATTGCCCATGCTGCGCCACCCAAGGCGGGTGAAGCACAGGGCAGGCCGCTCAGTTTCCTTCAGGCCGCCGCTTTTCAGTGGGTCAACCCCAAGGCCTGGACGATGGTTTTGTCTGCGGTGACGCTGTATGCTGCCAGCCGCGATTTGCCTGCTGTCTTATGGGTGGCGGGTACATACGTTGGTGTGTCGTGCATATCCACCACCAGTTGGACAGTGCTGGGTCAGCAGCTTAGCCGCTTTCTGGGCACGCCGCGGGCCATGCGTATGTTCAACTGGACAATGGCCGCACTTTTGCTTGCCACGCTGATCCCGGTGCTCTGGCCCTAAGCAGCGCGTCATGTTAGGCCGCGCGCCATGACATTGACCTTGCTTCACACCGCACAAGTGCACAGCGCGACATTTGATGCCCTGCGTGATCAGATCGCGCCGGGCCAGACATTGCACCATATCGTGCGCGAAGATCTGCTGTTGCGGGCACAAACGGGCATCGACGATGCTTTGAGCGCTGAAATTTCTGCGTTGATCTCAAGTGCAGATGGCACCGTGGTTTGCACCTGCACCACATTGGGGCCAGTGGCCGCACAGGCCGGTGCCATTCGCATTGATCAGCCAATGATGCAGGCCGCCGCCGCCACGCCCGGGGCCATCCTCATGGCTTATTGTCTTAACAGCACGCTTGGCCCCAGCCTTGATCTGCTGGAGGACGAATTGCGCCGCACTGGCACGCCCGCAAAGGTGCATCCCTTGCCGCTTAACGCCCTGTGGCCACTTTTTGAGGCGGGCGAAGCCGAGGCCTTTGCAATTGGAATTGCCGCCGAAATCCGCGATGTGGTGTCGGCCATGCCTGATCTTGGCTCGGTCGTGTTGGCACAGGCGTCGATGGCCGGGGCCGCAGCGTTACTGCGAGACCTCAACATTCCGGTATTCTGCTCACCCGAGATGGCGCTTCGCGCGGCATTGCAGAAAACCTGAGAAGCGATTGCAAATCCTCGCCCTTGAGGCCATATAATTCAGCGGCACATGTGGAGTATATCATGACCAACTATCTCGATTTTGAGAAGCCCCTGGCAGAGATCGAAGGCAAGGCCGAGGAGCTGCGTGCTCTGGCCCGCGCCAACGATGAGATGGATGTCACCGCAGAAGCAAGTGCTTTGGACAAAAAAGCCGCTGATATGCTGGTGGATCTGTACAAAGGTTTGACCCCTTGGCGCAAATGTCAGGTGGCCCGCCACCCCGAACGCCCGCATTGTGGCGATTACATTGAGAAACTATTCACAGAATACACTCCGCTGTCAGGGGATCGCAATTTTGCCGATGACCAATCGGTCATGGGCGGGTTGGCGCGGCTGGGCGATCGGCCGGTCATGGTGATCGGCCATGAAAAGGGCAATGACACAAAATCTCGGATTGAACGCAATTTCGGGATGGCCCGGCCTGAGGGCTATCGCAAGGCGATCCGCCTGATGGATTTGGCCGACCGTTTTAACCTGCCTGTCATTACATTGGTGGACACACCCGGTGCCTACCCCGGCAAAGGCGCTGAGGAACGTGGCCAGTCCGAGGCCATTGCACGATCCACCGAGAAATGCCTGGTGATTGGTGTGCCTTTGATCACCGTCATCATCGGCGAAGGCGGCTCGGGCGGGGCTGTGGCATTTGCATCAGGTAACCGTGTGGCGATGTTAGAGCACTCGATCTATTCAGTCATCAGCCCCGAGGGCTGTGCATCGATCCTGTGGAAGGACGCAGAAAAGATGCGCGAAGCAGCCGAAGCGCTGCGCCTGACAGCGCAGGACCTGACCAAACTGGGCGTGGCCGATAGAATAATTGACGAACCTTTAGGCGGCGCACACCGTGATCCGCAAAAAGCGATTGCTGATGTGGGTAAAGCGTTGGAAGGGATGTTGGCCGAACTAGATGGCAAAACCCGCAAGAAGCTGATCAAAGACCGCCGAGAGAAATTTTTGAAGATGGGCAGCCAGGTATTGGCCGCCTAAACAGAAAATTCACGCGAAAATCTTGGGCGTCACCCTTTCAACATTCGCAATCCTTGCGTCACATCCGAACGCACGGCCAGTCGCAACCCCGGTTCATCGCCTGCTTTAAGCGCGCTGATGATCAACCGATGATAGCGCGGGGGGTCTTTGCGCTCTAAGCGTCCGTATAATGCGCGCATCGTCGGGCCCAATTGCAGCCAGACAGTCTCGGCCATAGCCAGCATGGCGGGGGCCTGCGCACGCAAATACAACGTGCGGTGAAATTCCAGGTTACCGCGGATATAAGATACGGCATCATGGCGCGCGATTTCTTCGGAAATCCGAGCATTAATGCTCTGAAGACGATCAATCAGCGCGATATGTGCGCGCGGCAAGGCACGACTGGCCAATTCCACTTCGATCAATGCGCGCAGGGCGGCCAGTTCTTCAATCCGCTCACTGCTCAGCTCTGGCGTTGAAACACGACCCGAATTTGACATTGTCAGCGCGCCTTCAGCCACAAGCCGGCGCACGGCTTCACGCGCAGGTGTCATGGAGACCCCAAATTCGGCCCCGATACCGCGCAGAGTAAGTGGCTGACCTGGGCCAATTTCACCGTGCATCACACGGCTGCGTAGCCCGCGATAAACGCGGTCATGTGCCGAAGGTTTCGGATCAGGGCGAGTGGAATACAGCATAAGCGCACTTGTGATCACAAATGCTCAGCCCGTCAATGCCCGAACCGATAGCGGTGCAAATGTGATCCATTATTGCGCAACCAGCGGCGTGGCGTCTCAAAATCAGGGTCGAGCCGGGCAACCACGGCCCAAAACGCGGCGGAATGGTTCATCTCTTGCAAATGCGCGACTTCGTGAGCGGCGACATAGTCCAGCACTTCGGGCGGCGCTAGAATCAACCGCCATGAGTACATCAACCCACCCTGCGCCGTGCATGACCCCCAGCGCGACCGTGTGTCGCGCAACGTCAGCCGGTTGTATTTGCACCCCAACTGATCAGCATAGTGATCAGAGGCCACGGCCAAGCGGTCGCGTGCACGCTGTTTCAGCCAGGCTTGCACGCGGGTGGCGGCCGTATCCGCGCGCCCGGCCACCTGCAATTCATCCCCAACCTGCGTGATCCCGCGGCCCGGTCCTGAAACGATTCGGACAGTTTGGCCCTCAACGGGCAGCTCTGTTCCAAATGCCACGTCAACAGGTGCGATCTGGCGCATCAATTGCTGGCGCAGCCAATCTTGTTTCTCAGCGGCAAATTCCAGGGCTTCGGCCTCACGCACCCCACGCGGAACGGTCAGTGTCACCTTGCCGTCAAGCCCCGAAACACGCAGTGAAATACGGCGCGCGCGGCCCGATTGTTTCAGCGTAACAGCAACCGGGGGGTTGCCTGGAAGGATGTGTTGGCCCATATGCCTCCTGAACACGGATGAATGCCGCCACCTTAAAGCCTTTGACACCTGTGTAGGGTTATGGCAGTTGGCGCAGACCCATCGCAAGCCAAGAGATGAAAGGGACCACCCATGCCCAAAGATGAATGGGGTGTAAAACGCCTTTGCCCTACCACCGGCAAACGCTTTTACGACCTGAACAAAGATCCGATCATCAGCCCTTACACGGGCGAAACAGTTGAGATGAGCTCGGGCAAGAGCCGCTCAATCACCGCAGATGAAGAAGATGCGGAAACTAAGAAGATGAAAGAGGCCGACGCTGATAGCGAGGCCGACGTGCTGGACGATGATGATGACAGCGACGTCGATGTTGATCTGGGCGATGACGTTCTGGAAGACGACGATGACGATGATAACGTCTCGCTTGATGAGATCGCCGATGTGCCGGCGGACGACAACGACGATTGATCGCTTGATAGGCGGGATTTTCCACTTGATCCCGCCTGCGGCATTGCCTAGATAGCGGCGACGGGCCTTTTGGGCCTACAGGTTAGGGGCCTTAGCTCAGCTGGGAGAGCGCTTGCATGGCATGCAAGAGGTCAGGGGTTCGATCCCCCTAGGCTCCACCA
>DFBW01000186.1:0-4693 GCA_002366775.1 Roseovarius sp. UBA3070
GATCGGGTGATGTTCGCGCTGCAATCGCTCTTTACCTTCTCGAACAATCGGTGATCGACATGGCAGTATTAGAATTCAAAAACGTCGAGAAAAGCTTTGGTGAAGGCACTGGCAAGTCGGATGTGCTGAACGGCATCGATCTGAAAGTTGAAGAAGGCGAGTTCCTTGTCATCCTCGGGTTTTCAGGCAGCGGCAAGACCACGCTGATCAACCTGATGGCCGGGCTGGAATTTCCCTCAAAGGGCGAGGTTAGGTTCCGGGGTGCGCCGATCACCGGCCCGGGTCGCGAACGCGGGGTGATCTTTCAAAGCTACTCGCTGATGCCGTGGCTGACGGTGGACGGCAATGTGCGGCTGGCGGTCGATACGGTCTATCCCGAACTGTCGCGCGCCGAGAAACAGGCCAAAGTCGACCACTATGTCGATATGGTCGGGCTTGGGCATGCCAAGACACGCCGCCCGGCCGAGCTTTCGGGCGGGATGCGCCAGCGGGTCAACGTGGCGCGCGCCCTGGCGATGAGTCCGGACGTGCTGCTGTTGGATGAACCGCTGTCGGCTCTGGACGCGCTGACCCGGGCCAATCTGGCCGACGAGATCGAGCAAATCTGGGGGGCCGACAAGAAAACCTGTGTTCTGATCACCAATGACGTGGACGAAGCCATCATCCTGGCCGACCGGATCATCGCCCTTAATCCTGATGGCACGCTGGGGGAAGAGTTCAAGGTCGACATCCCACGCCCGCGCGATCGCAGCGAGATGAATCACCATGATGGGTTCAAGGACCTGCGCGCCAAGGTGACCAAGTATCTGATGGATGTGGGCATCAAGGCGAAGGTCGAGGGCCGGAAGGTGCTGCCCGATGTCACCGCCATTCACGATGTGCCCGCCGCAGTGCTTGAGGCCGGAGGCTCACCCCGGATCGACAAGTTTCTGGTGTTTTCACAACTGCACAAGATCTACCCCACGCCCAAGGGGCCGCTGACCGTGGTCGAGGATTTCGATCTGAAGGTCAACAAGGGTGAGTTCATTTCGCTGATCGGGCATTCCGGGTGCGGCAAATCCACGGTTCTGACCATGGCCGCCGGATTGAACCCGATCTCCAAAGGCGTGATCACCCTGGATGGTCGCGGGATTTTCGGGGCCAATCCCGAACGTGCCGTGGTGTTTCAGTCGCCCAACTTGTTTCCATGGCTGACCGCGAAAGAAAATGTCGCGATTGGCGCTGACAAGGTTTACCCGAAATCCAGCGCCGCCGAGCGCCAGGATGTGGTGGAATACTATCTTGAACGGGTCGGTCTGGCCGACGCAATGGACAAGCCCGCCGTTGATATGTCGAACGGCATGAAGCAGCGGGTCGGGATTGCCCGTGCCTTTGCCCTGTCGCCGAAACTCCTGTTACTGGATGAACCCTTCGGCATGCTTGACAGCCTTACCCGCTGGGAATTGCAGGAAGTCCTGATGGAGGTCTGGAGCCGGACCAAAGTTACAGCCGTCTGCGTGACCCATGACGTGGACGAGGCGATCTTGCTGGCCGACCGGGTGGTCATGATGACCAACGGGCCGCAGGCGACCATCGGCAAGATCACAAAGGTCGATCTGCCCCGCCCGCGCACCCGCAAGGCACTTCTGGAGCATCCTGATTACTACACCTACCGGCAAGAGGTGCTCGATTTTCTCGAAGAGTACGAGCATGGCAATGCTCCGACGCCCGCCTCTGGTGGGACCCCCAAGAAACCTTCCCCCAAAGCCATAGCAGCGGAGTGAAACCAATGACCCAGAGACTAGTCGTCATAGGCGCAGGCATGGCCTCGGGCCGGGTGCTTGAGCACCTTTTTGAAGCCGGGGCGGATGTCGATGTGACCCTGTTCAACGCCGAACCACGTGGGAACTACAATCGCATCATGCTGAGCCCGGTACTGTCGGGGGAAAAGCGCTATGATGACATCGTCACCCATGATGGTGACTGGTATGATGCCAATGGTGTAACCTGCCGGTTCGGCGAAAACGTGGTCGGGATCGACCGAGAGCGCAATGTGGTCACAGGCGAGAACGGCGATGTGGCCTATGACAAACTGCTAATTGCCACCGGATCCGCACCCTTCATCATCCCGGTGCCGGGCAAGGACCTGCCTGGGGTGATTTCCTATCGTGATCTCGATGACACCAACGCGATGATCGAAACCAGCGCCAAAGGTGGCCGTGCCGTGGTGATTGGCGGCGGTCTGTTGGGGCTTGAAGCCGCGGCAGGTTTAAAGGCGCGCGGTATGGAGGTGACCGTCATCCACCTGATGGGTCACCTGATGGAACGTCAGCTGGACGAAGCCGCCGGGTATCTGTTGAAGACATCGCTGGAAGATAAAGGGATCGAGGTCAAACTACAGGCGTCCACCAAGGCCATATTGGGTGAAGAAAAGGCCGAAGCCGTGTTGCTGGAAAGTGGTGAGATCATCGGCGCCGATCTTGTGGTGATGGCGGTGGGGATCCGCCCCGAAACCCGGCTTGCCAACGACGCGGCGCTGGATGTGGCACGCGGCATCGAGGTGAATGCGCAGATGCAGACCTCGGACCCTGACGTTTTCGCCGTTGGCGAATGTGTCGAGTTTGACGGGCAGCTTTTTGGCCTTGTCGCTCCGCTCTACGATCAGGCCAAGGTGGTTGCGGCAACGCTGATGGGGCAAGACGCGGCATTTGTGCCTAAAGAAGTCTCAACCAAACTGAAAGTCACCGGATGTGATCTGTTCAGCGCCGGAGACTTTGCCGACAGTGACCTGCGCGAAGACATCGTCTTTCGCGACCCGGCGCGAGGCGTTTACAAGCGCCTTGTGATTGAGGGTGATCACCTGGTCGGCGCGGTCATGTATGGCGATACCGCAGATGGTGGGCATTTCTTCGGCCTGATCAAAGAAGGCCGTGACATTACCGAGGATCGCGACACGCTGATCTTTGGACCCGGTTTCGCAGGGGGTGCCCATGTGGACCCTTTGACAGCCGTTGCAGCCTTGCCAGATGATGCGGAAATCTGTGGCTGTAACGGCATTTGCAAGTCGACCATTGTTAAGGCTGTTCAAAACGGTGCCACCACGCTGGGAGACGTCAAGGCGATCACCAAGGCAAGTTCTTCATGTGGCACCTGTAAAGGGCTTGTGGAACAGGTCATGGCCGTCACTTTAGGCGACGCGTTCGAAGCGGCGGGCGAAGGCTGCATCTGCGGCTGCACCGAACTGACCCATGAAGACGTGCGCCGTCTGATCAAGGTGAAAGAGCTGAAATCGCAATCAGCGGTGTGGCAGGAACTCGGCTGGACCACACCCAATGGATGCCATGTCTGTCGCCCGGCCATCAACTATTACCTGCTGGCGGACTGGCCACTGGAGTATCGAGATGATCCGCAAAGCCGGTTCGTCAACGAGCGCAAGCACGCGAACATTCAAAAGGACGGCACCTATAGTGTTGTGCCCCGGATGTGGGGGGGCATGACCACGCCGCGCGAGCTGCGCGCGATTGCCGATGCGGCCGAGAAATTCAACGTGCCGACCGTGCATGTCACCGGTGGCCAGCGTATTGACCTTCTGGGGGTGCGCGGACAGGATTTGCCGCATATCTGGGCCGATCTGAATGCCGCCGGGATGGTGTCAGGGCAGGCCTATGCCAAGGGCCTGCGCACGGTAAAAACCTGTGTCGGCAAGGATCATTGCCGTTTTGGCACGCAAGACAGCACCGGCCTTGGCATCAAGCTGGAAAAGCATCTCTGGGGCAGTTGGACTCCGCATAAGGTCAAACTGGCGGTGTCGGGGTGTCCACGCAATTGTGCAGAAGCCACCTGCAAGGATATCGGCGTGATCTGCGTCGATAGTGGGTATCAGGTCAGCGTCGCGGGCGCGGCAGGCATGGACCTGAAGAAGACCGAACACCTGGCGGACCTGAGCACCGAAGACGAGGTGATCGAATACGCCACCGCCTTCATGCAGCTTTACCGCGAGAATGCCAAATATCTCGACCGCCCCTACAAATGGGTCGCCAAGGTCGGGTTGGATTGGGTCAAGGAACAAGTTGTGGACGATGCCGACAATCGCCGCGCCCTATGCGCGCGGTTTGAAGTTTCACAATCGGTCTACCGCCGTGATCCCTGGGCGGATCACACGGCAAAGCCGCGGGATTTCGCCCCGATTGCCGAACTTCAACTGGAGGCCGCAGAATGAGCTGGATTGATATTGGCGCACTGGACGACATCCCTGAACGTGGTGCCCGGCTGGTCAAAACCCATGCCGGATGTGTTGCCATCTTCCGCACCGGACGCGAGGAGGTGTTTGCCGCCTCCGACCGTTGTCCGCACAAGGGGGGGCCGCTGTCCGAAGGCATCGTCCATGGCCAGAAAGTCACCTGTCCGTTGCATAACTGGGTGTTCGATCTGAACACCGGTCAGGCGCAGGGTGCGGATGAAGGCCAGATCGCCACTTACCCGATTCGCGTCGAAAACGGGCGCCTCATGCTGGACGCTTCGGCCCTGCTGACGCAGAGTGCCGCCTGATGGATGGCGCGTCGCTGCCGAGCGTGCGTTCGACCTGCCCATACTGTGGCGTAGGGTGCGGTGTATTGCTGACACCGGACGCAGAGGGCGGATTGACGGTGCGGGGCGATCCCGAGCATCCGGCGAATTTCGGACGATTGTGCTCGAAAGGCACCCAGTTGGGGCA
>DFBW01000186.1:4798-14217 GCA_002366775.1 Roseovarius sp. UBA3070
TTCATCGGTTCGGCCAATATCGACACCAATTCAAGGCTCTGCATGGCCTCGTCCGTGGCCGGTCACAAACGCGCCTTCGGCACGGACACCGTGCCCGGCAGCTATGAAGACTTTGAATTGGCCGATCTGGTGGTTCTGACGGGCTCGAACCTCGCCTGGGCACATCCGGTGCTGTATCAGCGGCTGCTGGCGGCGAAAAAGGCGCGGCCCGCGATGAAGATCGTTGTCATTGATCCGCGCCGCACCGCAAGTTGCGACGCCGCCGACATGCATCTTGCCCTTGCTCCGGGATCAGATGTGGCGTTATTCAACGGGCTTTTGGCCGCCATTCACCAGGCCGGTGCGGTGGATGCAGGCTTTATCGCCCATGTTGATGGGTTCGATACAACGCTTGAAACCGCCTGGGCCGACAGCACAACTGTGACCGAGCTTTCGCCTGAAGAACTTACCGAATTCTATCGACTGTGGATCAAGACCGAAAAGGTCGTCACAGTTTACTCGCAAGGCGTAAACCAGTCGTCGTCGGGGACCGACAAGGTCAGTGCCATCCTCAACTGTCATCTCGCAACGGGGCGCATCGGCACGCCCGGCTGCGGCCCATTCTCGATCACCGGACAGCCCAACGCCATGGGCGGGCGCGAGGTTGGAGGTCTGGCCAACATGCTGGCCTGTCATCTTGATCTGGAAAACGCCGAACATCGCGCCGCTGTTGGCGCCTTCTGGGACAGTGATGCGATTCCAAACGCCCCGGGTCTGAAAGCGGTCGACATGTTCCGTGCCGTCGCGGACGGGCAGATCAAGGCGCTCTGGATCATTCACACCAATCCGGCCGTCACCATGCCCGACGCTGACCGCGTGCGCGAGGCGATCGCGGATTGTGATTTCGTGGTGGTGTCCGATATCACGCGATGCACAGACACCGCACGGCTTGCCGACGTTCTTTTGCCCGCCACGACCTGGGGCGAAAAATCGGGCACGGTCACCAATTCCGACCGCACAATCAGCCGCCAATGCCCGGGTCTGCCGATCCCCGGGGAGGCAAGGCACGATTGGGACATCCTGGCGGCGTTTGGCCGAACGATGGGGTGGGTGCAGGACTTCGACTATCGCTCACCAACCGAGATTTTCCGTGAATACGCGGCCCTTTCGGGCATTTCCGGCAAATTTGATCGCGACTTCGACATCTCCGGTCTGGCCGATCTGTCGGATGCCACCTATGACACTCTGTCGCCACGGCGCTGGCCAATCACGCCACACCGCGAAGGTGGGCGCTTTTTTGCGGATGGTGGGTTTTTCACCCCCTCCGGCAAGGGCCGAATGGTGCCCGTTTCGCATCGCCCTCCTGCTGCTGCATTGACCGCCAAACGGCCCTTCCGGCTGAATACCGGGCGGTTGCGGGATCAGTGGCACACGATGACACGCACCGCTAAATCACCGCGTCTTTCAGCGCATATGCCTGAACCCTTTCTGGAAATTCATCCGGCAGACGCGGCCCGACTGGCCCTTGAACCTGCTGCCCTTGTGGAGGTCACAAGCGATCACGGGCGTGCCATTCTGCGCGCGCTTGTTTCGGATGCCGTGCGCCCCGGAGAGGTGTTTGCACCAATGCACTGGACGGGCGAAACCGCCCCTTGTGCACGCATTGATGCGCTTGTCGCGCCGGTGACCGATCCGGTTTCCGGCCAACCGGAAAGCAAGGCCGCTGCCGTTAGTGTGCATCCCTTTCAAAGCCGTTGGCACGGCTTCGCCGTTTCACGCCGCACCCCCACTCCGAACAGCGAATACTGGGCCTTGGCGCGCACCAATGCGGGGTATCGACTTGAGTTGGCCGGTGCCCAAAGGCCTGACGATTGGCGCATTTTTGCCGAGAGCCTTTTTGACCTGTCAGATTTCGAATTGCAGGAACTGTCTGATCCCGCACGCAATTTGCACCGTTTTGCCTTCTCGCAGAACGGTGTTCTGTCCGCGGCGCTTTTCATTGCGCCAGAACCGCTTGCCCTGTCTCGGGATTGGCTGGCGCATCAACCTGGCGAAAGAGACTCGCGGGTTCTTGCCGGGCGCGCTCCGCGCGGTCTTTCCGATCCCGGTCCGCAGGTCTGTTCCTGTTTCTCGGTTGGTGTCAACACGATCACACAGGCCATCGCAGAACAGGCTATGACTTCGGTTGATGACATTGGTTTGGCGCTGGGCGCTGGTACAAACTGCGGTTCATGCCGGGCTGAACTGGCGCGCCTCCTCGTTTCGGGGCAAGCCTGCGAAGCCGCGCAATAGCTGTGTCTTGTGGTCATGAAACCCATGGGCTTGACGTGCCACGGCGAAGGTCTGCTTTTGGCATGCCTGAAAATCCTTGGCTGGGGGCCATTGGCCCAAAGCTGCCTTGTGACAGCCCAGAGAACACCACCGATACGGGGCCAACTGGTTGTCGGCTTTCAACGCGGAGGCACATCCATCCATCTCGCATGTAGCAAATGTCCGGGAACCGCTCTTGATGATTTTCGCTGCAGTCGCGACGTGCTTAAAGCCGCCATTGGAGCAGGTGCAGCGAATTGGCGGTTTGTCCTGCGAAACCGCCATGCGGCACCAAACATGGACTTAATTCAGACGGCAGTTAATCGGCAACGGGCCGCTTAACTGGCTCAGGCGTTGGCTGTCAGGGCGGCGACGCCGGGCAGGGGTTTGCCTTCCATCCATTCAAGAAAGGCCCCCCCGGCGGTAGAGATGTAGGTGAAATCATCCGCCGCCCCGGCCTGATTGAGGGCAGCAACGGTATCACCGCCACCGGCCACGGAAATCAGCTTGCCCTCACGGCTCAGCCGGGCGGCATGGCGCGCAGCGGCGTTTGTGGCCGTGTCAAACGGCTTGATCTCAAACGCGCCAAGCGGGCCATTCCAGATCAGCGTGTTGGCATTTTCCAGGGCCGCCGAAATACGGGCCACGCTTTGCGGGCCGGCATCCAGGATCATCTGATCGTCAGGGCAGGCGTGGGCGGGCAGGATTTCATAGGGCGCATCGGCCTTAAATTCACGGGCCACAATCACATCCGCAGGCAGGATGATCTCGCATCCGGCAGCGCCGGCTTTGCGCATGATTTCGCGCGCAGTGTCGGCCAAATCATGTTCACACAGGGATTTTCCCACATTCAGCCCCTGGGCCGCCAGAAACGTATTGGCCATGCCGCCGCCGATCACCAGCGCATTCACCTGATCCACCAGATTGCCCAGAAGATCCAGCTTGGTCGAAACCTTGGCCCCGCCCACAACCGCCAGAACGGGCCGCTTGGGGGTGCCAAGGGCCGCCTCCAGTGCCTCCAGCTCGGCCTGCATCAGGCGCCCGGCACATGCGGGCATAAGATGGGCCACCCCTTCGGTGCTGGCATGTGCGCGGTGGGCGGCGGAAAACGCATCGTTGCAATAAATGTCGCCAAGAGCGGCCAGGCGGCTGGCAAACTCAGGGTCATTTGCCTGCTCGCCGGGGTTGAAGCGGATGTTTTCCAACAACAACACATCTGCGGCTTTGGCCTCATCTGTCAGGTTTTCAGCACCCTCCAGCGTTTCAATCAATGTCACCTTGCGCCCCAACGCCTGTTCCAGAGCAGGCAGCACGACGCGCAAAGACAAATCCAGCACGACCTTGCCTTTGGGTCGGCCAAAATGGGCGATCAGCATCGGCTTGCCGCCACGCGCCAGAATGTCGCGCACGGTGGGTACGATCCTTTCAATCCGAGTGGTATCAGTGACAACGCCATTTTCAACCGGCACGTTGATGTCCACGCGCGTCAGCACCCGTTTGCCCGCCAGGTCCATGTCGTCGAGTGTGTTCCAGACCATGTAATTTGCCTCTTTGCCCTGCTTTGCGGCCTTCTTTGGCGTGATCAGGCTGGTCCGTCAACCTCTCCACTTGGCAATCGGGCGCAGAGGCCCTAGGTATTCTGCCAGCATATAGTTGAGGAGCGCCAAATGGCCGAGATTAAAGACCCCGAAAACACCATCCTGCTTGAGTTGTCAGGCGGCACTGTCACCATCGAATTGATGCCCGACGTGGCCCCCGGTCACTGTGAGCGCATGAAAGAGCTGGCCCGCGAAGGCGCTTATGACAACGTGGTGTTCCACCGTGTCATTGATGGCTTTATGGCGCAGACTGGTGATGTGGCCAATGGCAATGCCGAAAAGGACTTCAACCTGCGCAGTGCAGGCACGGGCGGCAGTGACAAGCCAGACCTGAAGGCCGAGTTCTCAAAGATCCCGCATTCGCGTGGGTCCATTGGTGCAGCGCGCAGCCAGATGCCTGATTCTGCCAACAGCCAGTTTTTCATCAACTTTTCTGACAACAGCTTTCTGAATGGTCAGTACACTGTTTATGGTCAGGTCACATCGGGAATGGAGCATGTCGACGCCATCACCCGTGGCGAGCCGCCTGCGAACCCTGATCGGATGATCAGCGTGAAGGTGGCCGCTGATGTATAAGCTAGCCGCCGCATTTGCCTTGCTCGCCAGCCCTGCATTGGCCACGGGCTTGCAGATCGAAATCGCAGGCGAGGCCAATGGCACGATCACCATTGATCTGCTTGAGGACGTGGCCCCGGGCCATGTGGCGCAAATCGCGGCACTGGCGGAAAAGGGCGCCTATGACGGCGTTGTTTTTCACCGCGTGATTGACGGCTTCATGGCGCAGACCGGTGATGTACAGTTCGGCAAGATCGACGGTGGCGATATGTCTCGTGCTGGTATGGGCGGCAGTGACATGGCCGATTTGAAGGCCGAGTTTTCGGATGTGCCTTATGATCGCGGTATCGTGGGCATGGCGCGTTCGCAAAGCCCGGACAGTGCCAACAGCCAGTTCTTCATCATGTTTGCAGCGGGCCATTTCCTGAATGGGCAATATACCGTTGTGGGCCGGGTGAGCGAGGGCATGGACGTGGTTGATGCGATCAAACTGGGCACGGGCGGCAACGGTGCCGTTGTCGGCGCGCCGGATGTGATGACCCGCGTGACGGTTACTGACTAAATGACAGGCTATGAGCCCCTCAATACGCTGAAACCAGTGGTTGAGGGGCTCTGGCTGATTGATGGGCCTGCGATCCGGTTTTACGGGTTGCCGTTTTCCACCCGCGCGACGGTGGTGCAGTTGGACAATGGTGATCTGTGGGTGCATTCGCCCACCCAGCTGAGCGATGCGTTGCGCCTTGAGCTGGATGCCATCGGCCCGGTGCGCCATCTGATTGCCCCCAATTGGATACATTACGCTTACATAAACGAATGGCAGGCGGCGTTTCCCGAGGCCACGGCCTGGGCTGCGCCCGGCGTCGCCAGACGGGCCGCCAAAAAAGGCCTTACGCTAAAGTTTGATCATGATCTTGGACCAGATGCCGAGGCGCCCTGGGCTGACCAGATTGATCAGATGATTGTTGAAGGCAGCAAGATCCACCGCGAGGCGGTTTTTTTTCATCGCGTCAGCCGGACTCTGGTCCTGACGGATCTGATCCAAAACTTCGAAACAGCCAAGCTGCCGGTCTGGATGCGGCCTCTGATCTGGCTGGCCGGGATTGACGACCCGAATGGGCGGATGCCCCCGGATATGCGCAAATCCTTCCGCGACGGCGACGCGCTGGGTCAATCAATTGAACGCATGCTGGCCTGGAACCCGCGCCGGGTGATCCTGGCACATGGGCGCTGGTACGAAAGCAATGGCAAGGCCGAGTTGGAGCGCGCGTTCAAGAAAGTTCTGAACGCCCGGCAATGGGACCGCGCCGTAGACGAAATCAAGGCGCGTGACCAACAATAGGCGGCGCACCTTTCGTCACAATCGCGTGCGATGGGCTATGCAAACGTGCTGCGTGCCCGCATCATGATGTGGTCTCACCCAAAGGAGTGCCCCATGCTGCGCGTGCCATCCCTTGCTGCCATCTTCGCCCTGACCATTGGGCTGTTGGCGGGTCCTGCCATCGCTGATCCAAGTTTCTGGAAACACGAATGGACCAAGACCAACTTTGACAAAACCACAGTGAAAAACTGGGTTGAAATCATGTCAGGTGGGCCGCCCAAGGATGGCATTCCCGCGATTGACGCCCCTGTTTTTATTGACGCCCTTTCGGAAATGCGGATCAAGGGCAATGAGCCGGTGATCACGCTGGAAATCAACGGGGCCAAGGCGCGCGCCTATCCAATCCGCTATCTGACCTGGCATGAAATAGTGAATGACACTGTGGGCCATGTTCCGGTGGCCGTGACGTTTTGCCCATTGTGCAATTCGGCCATGGTGTTTGATCGGCGCACCCAGCAGGGCAGGCTGAGCTTTGGTGTGTCGGGCAAACTGCGCAATTCTGATATGGTGATGTATGACCGCGAAACCGAAAGCTGGTGGCAACAGGCCACTGCGGTGGCGATTGTCGGTGATCTGACTGGTACGCAGCTAAAACAATTGCCCAGCTGGATGGAAAGCTGGGATCAGTTTGTGGCCCGCAACCCCGATGGGCTGGTGATGGCACAACCGGATTTTGCGCGCCGCTATGGCCAGAATCCTTATCAGGGGTATGACAGCCTGAATAAGCCGTTTTTGTACAACGGTGAAAACCCGCCGCATGGCATCCCGCCGCTGGTGCGGGTGGTGCGAGTGGGCAATCGGGCCTGGCCGCTGGCCCGTCTTCGTGATGAAGGCGGGGTGACTGAGGCCGACGTGACGCTGAGCTGGGAGGCGGGGCAGGCCTCGGCGCTGGATAGTGCCAGCATTGCCAAGGGCAAGGATGTGGGCACGGTGCGGGTGCGTGATGCATCGGGGCGCGATGTGGCCCATGATGTGCTGTTTGCGTTTGCCTTTCACGCCTTCTGGCCGCAGGGCAAGTGGATGCTCCCCTAGGTGTATCGCAAAATGACCTTATTGAGTGCCCTGGCGTGCACGCTCTTTTTTGATTTACGCCAGTGGTGAGTGATCACATTCATGGAGGGCGATGTGCGGGGTGTGGTGGTTGGATGCCTCCGGCGGGGATATTTAGAGCAAGAAGATGATGAGGGCCACGCCGGAGGTAAGCATTATGCAGGCAGGTGGATGTTGAAGGCCTTCCTGATCTGGCCATCCAGCATCGGGTCAAACCGGGCGCGGGAGCGCTCGCTGAGGATTTCCTCTTTGCGTGCTGTGGCTTTGGTCACCAGATTGGGTTTGCCGATTTCGGCCCATTCCTTGGGGGAGGTGCGATCGCCCAGGGCCGGGTAGACGTAATCTGATTGCATGCGCGCCAGCGTTTCATCGGTGCCTAAATAGTGGCCCGGTCCGTTCAGGCAGACATCGCGGATTTGCTCTAGTGCCAATGTGTCGTCATCCACCTCAACGCCGCGTACGCAGCGCATGGCGTGGCCGATCAGGTCATTCCCTAGGATCAGGCTTTCGTGGCAAAAACCAAGCAGCGAGGCGTGCATGCCAGCGGCTTCATACACCATATTGACGCCCGACAGACCGGCCAGAACATTGGTGCACATTTGTTCCCAACCGGCTTGCATATCAGGCATTTTGCTGTCGGATGCACCTGCGGCGGCCCCGCCCGGCACGTTGTAGAACTGGTGCATCTGCGCACAGCCCGCAGTGAGCAAGGCCTGTTCAGCCGACCCGATCGACATCGCCCCAGAGCGCAGGTCCAGCCCAAAGGGCCAAGTGCCAAAGATGGCCGGGTGGCCCGGTTGCACGGCGTTGACATAAACCAGCCCGGCCAGACATTCAGCACAGGCCTGCGCGATGGCGCCTGCGATGGTGGAGGGGTTTGTGGCCCCCGCCATGCCCGCCGACAACAGCAACACCGGCATGCCACCTTTGATGCATTCCTCCATCACCTCACAGGATTCGGTGGCGAATTTCATGGGGGGAACAACAAAGCAAATGGAGCTGCTCATGAAAGGGCGGTCGCGCCATTTGTCTTCGCCACCTGCAATCATATGCAGCATGTCCAATGCGGGTTTTACGTGGTGTGGTTCGCTGAAGGATGTTCCGATGTGTTTTAGGGTGCCGGCCGCGCTGGCATAGACTGTGTTCAGGTCCATTTCCATATTGTCGGTGATGTCGCGGCACACCATTGGGCGTTGCAGAAAGTGGACATTATCCAGCACATCGCAAATGCGCGCGGCGTCATGCAGGTCCTGTACGGTGCTTTCGCGGTATTCATTGCCCGCGACATCCACCACATGCACAGCCGCCCCGGCGGTGCCATAGTGCACGCGTGCGCCAGAGAGCGTCAGATCATAGTGCGGATCACGAGCACACAGCGTGATTGAGCGGTTGGCCTTGGCCAGCATATCTTCGATCAATGCGCGGGGAAATCGGATGCGGCCATCATCGCCCAGGATCGCTCCGGCGCCTGTCAGGTATTCTACCCCGCTGGGCGGGGCGTCGGCCATGCCGATCTGTTCCAGCGCATCCAGAGCGGTTTGATGAATGCGTTCCATGTCGCCCTGGGTCAGGGGGCGGAAGGTGCCGCCCTCCATGCCAGGGCGGATGGAGCGTTGATCTTCGCTAGGGGCGGCGGAACGCAGGGCTTTGCGGGCGGCACGGCCGCCTGAGCGGCGGGACGGAGAAGCTGTCATGTGGTTGGTCATCCTGTGGTGGACTGTCGAAGGTAAGAGAGGTCACGACGTGATGCTCTCTTGGGGTCGTCCACGCGCAGCCCGGCCCCGCTGGGCGCCGATGGTCCGCACAATCACAGCAATTTTGCAAATCGGCGTCATGGCCGCTCTCCGAAAAAACTGAGATCAGCCTTGCTGTACAGAAGGTAAAGTCTGTTCTGTTTGCGACGCCAGGTCTGAAAGCGACCAGAAGTTGCCAATTTTATGGGGCGTGGGGGTATGCCCCCATCACAAGGCGCATGTGCGGGCCAGATCGAGAAGCTGTGCAACAGCGGCCTCTAACCTGTCATCGGCCACAGTCAGGGCCACGCGCACATGGCCTGCCGCTGCCTCACCAAAGCTCTCGCCGGGCATGACGGCCACATGGTGGGTGTCGAGCAATTTAGTGGCGAATGCCTCGCCACTCAGGCCGGTGGCGCGAATATCCAGCATGATATACATCGCCCCATCAGCCGGGATGGCACGCACCACGTTTTGGCGCGCCACCTGCGCCAACACCAGATCGCGGCGTCGGCGGAACGGTTCGGCAATGCGGGCCTCAAATGCCGCGTCTTGTGTCAGGGCAAAGCAGGCGGCCTCTTGCACAAAACCGGGAACGCCGTAGGTGGTGTTGGTCATCAGATCGCCCATGCGCTGTATCGCGTCCTCTGGGCCCACGACCCAGCCAATACGGCTGCCGGTCATGGCGTGGGATTTCGACAATGAGCCGATAACCAGCGTGCACTCGCCCATGCCGGGCAGGGCGCGCGGGGTGATATGTGTGCCCTTCCACAGTTGGGTGTCATACACTTCGTCTGAAATCAGCCAAATGTCGTG
>DFBW01000186.1:14235-14755 GCA_002366775.1 Roseovarius sp. UBA3070
TTGTTGGGGGAATTGATCAGCAGGCTTGCGGCGCCGTCTTTGGCTGCCTTGGCAATATCGGCCGGATCAGGTTGAAACATATGTTCCGCACTGGCCCGAATGGGCACGGGAATGGCCCCGACACTGCGAATGGTGCCCGGATATGTGGCATAAAAGGGATCAATGAACAGAGCACGATCACCGGCATCACAAGTGGCCATATGGGTGGCAAAAAGACCCGCCTGACCGCCAGGCACCACCAGCACATTGTCAGGTGTGGTGGCCACGCCAGTGCGTTCACTCACACGGCTGGCGATGATTTCGCGCAGATTGAGATTGCCGTTGAACATAGAATAGCCGGTGTGGCCCGCAAGGGCGGCGGCATGCATCGCATCAAGGATTGTGGGATCGGTGCGAATGTCGTGTTCGCCAATCGTCAGATGGGTGACATTGATGCCATCCGCATCCATCTGCTTGGCGCGGTAATACACATCCCATCCGTCCGAGCCATCGCCGATGATGCCCCTGACCCTGTTTGATA
>DFBW01000054.1 GCA_002366775.1 Roseovarius sp. UBA3070
AGAACAAATCCGATCAGGATCAGGATCATACGGTCGGTTTGCAGGGCATTGGACATGGTGTGCCCTTTCCAGAGATTGCATCGGGGTTTTGGGTCAGATAGGCGACCACCTCCCTCGTATCAAGCATTATCCAATGCTCAGCGGATTTCAGCCCGCGCCATTTCTTCGATATGTCAGTATTGTGGGGGGATGAGTGGCAGGCCCCTAAAAAAGACAAACCCCCGAAGCAAAGCATCCGGGGGTCGTCAATCTTGTGGTCAGAAAACCGAAAAAATGCTTAGAGCATTCCCTCGCGTTGGGCTTTCTTACGGGCCAGCTTGCGCGCCCGGCGGATTGCCTCGGCTTTTTCGCGTGCTTTTTTCTCTGACGGCTTCTCGAAATGTTGCTTAAGCTTCATTTCACGAAACACACCTTCACGCTGCAGCTTTTTCTTCAGGGCACGAAGCGCCTGATCGACATTGTTGTCGCGAACCGATACCTGCATGTGGTTTTCACCACCTTTCTAGTTTGAGTTGCAATGAATTGCAGGAAGGCGCCATATAGCAAAGCCCTTTTTATTTGTCTAGGGTGCGCGCAAAGACTCTTGAAAGGCACATCATGGCCAATAGTGACCCAAAACAGCAATTGCTTGACGCCGCATTGCCCCATGTCCCGTTTGATGGCTGGAGCGCGGCCACCTTCGCCGCTGCCATTGACGATTCAGGGCTGGATCCATCGCTGGCCCATTCGGCGTGCCCGCGCGGCGCTGTCGATCTGGCAATGGCATATCACGAAGCGGGCGATCAGCACATGCTGGCCCGTTTGGCTGACGAAAACCTGTCAGAGCTGCGCTTTCGGGATCGTATCGCCACGGCGGTGCGTTTGCGGCTTGAGGCGGTGGACGACAAAGACCTGGTGCGCCGCGGCATGGCGCTGTTTTCCTTGCCCATGTACGCAGGCGATGGCGCGCGCGCTGTCTGGGGCACCTGCGATCACATCTGGACGGCGCTGGGCGATACATCTGAGAATGTAAACTGGTACACCAAACGCGCCACGCTATCAGGTGTCTACGCTTCGAGTGTGCTGTACTGGCTGGGCGATGACAGCCCTGAGCACGCAAACACATGGGAGTTTCTGGACCGCAGGATTGAAAACGTCATGCAGTTTGAGAAAGTCAAAGCACAGGCCCGTGACAACAAGATAGTAAGCCAGCTGTTGGCGGCTCCAATGTCGATTCTGGGCCGTATCAAAGCGCCCTCAGGCACACAGCAGGCAGGTATGCCCGGCCGCTGGAGTGGCCCCAAGTAAGGAAGAACACCAATGACCAAGATGATGAGCGCCGTAGAGATCACACAGCCCGGTGGGCCGGAGGTTTTGCAAATGACCTCGCGCCCCGTGCCCACACCGCGCCCCGGCGAGGTGTTGATCCGGGTCGCCTATGCCGGGGTCAACCGCCCCGATGCCTTGCAACGTGCGGGGCTTTATGCACCCCCTCCCACCGCCAGTGATCTGCCGGGGCTTGAGGCCTCGGGCGAGGTGGTTGAGCTGGGCGAGGGTGTCAGCGACTGGGCCATTGGCGATCAGCTGTGTGCCCTGTTGCCCGGCGGTGGATATGCCGAATATGTCACCACACCTGCGGCGCATTGCCTGCCCATCCCCAAGGATATGGACCTGCGCGAAGCGGCCTGCCTGCCGGAAACCTATTTCACCGTCTGGTCCAACGTCTTTCAGCGTGGCGGCCTGCAAGCGGGCGAGCGTTTTCTTGTGCATGGTGGCTCCAGCGGGATTGGCACCACGGCCATTCAACTGGCCCATACCTTGGGTGCACGGGTGTTTGCCACGGCTGGCTCTGATGACAAATGTCGCGTCTGCGCCGAACTGGGGGCAGAACGCGCGATCAACTACCGGGATGAGGATTTTGTTGAGATCGTCCGCGCCGAAGGGGGCGCCAATCTGATCCTTGATATGGTGGGCGGGTCGTACTTGCCTCGCAATGTCAAATCTCTGGCCGATGATGGCCGTCTGGTGCAAATCGCCTTCCTGCAAGGCCCCAAGGTAGAGCTGAACTTTGCCCAGGTGATGATGCGCCGTCTGACCATCACCGGATCAACACTGCGCCCGCAAAGTGATCTGGCCAAAGCCCATATTGCCGAAGCCTTGCGCAGCCAAGTTTGGCCGCTGCTGGATGCAGGCCGGATAAAACCGGTGATGGACAGCGATTATGCGCTGGGTGATGCGGCGGCGGCCCATGCCCATATGGAAGAGGGCAGCCATATCGGCAAAATCGTTCTCAAGGTGGATTAAGCGCGCAATGGGAACGTACCTGATCATTCTGCTGGCAGTGCTGAGCGTGGGGTTAAGCGCCTTTGCCCTGTGGCAGCGCGAGCGTTTGAATTGGCGTTTCAAGATGCCGCAAGCAGTTACGGCAACCGACAGCCCACAGTTTGAACGCATATTCGATTACATGGCCCCGACAGGCCAGGCCCATTCGCCTGCCATCCTGTTGGATCACGATGAGTTCTACATCACATGGTTCGAAGGCTCACAAGAGGCTCAGGCAGATGTAGACATCCACGCTGTGCGCTTCACGCAAACAGGCGCGGGCTGGCGCGCTGGCACGCCCGGCCCCATTGTGACCCGCCGCGCACTGGGCGATGTGTTTGAACCTGAACAACTGGTCGTCACCCTGGGCAATACCGTAGAAAACGAGAACGCCACAGGCGGGATGTTTGCCACTGTGGTATCGGTGGGTGGCTGGGCCATGGCCTCGGTTGCGGATCTGCGGCTGGGGCAGGGCGGGCTGATGTGGGCGCGCAAGTTAAACCTGTCACCCTTTCTGAACCGGTCGTTTCTGGTGAAATCGCCGATGGTGGCGATGGCGGATGATACCTATGCCTTGCCTGCGTATTTTGAAATGGGGGCCACCTATGGCGCCTTTGTGCGGCTCGATTCGGATGGCCGCGTCTGTGATGCCCGCCGCATGGCAGGTGTTGGCAACAAGCCGATCCAGCCGATGGTGGTGCCTCTCAGCGATACACGCGCGGTGGCATTTCTACGCGATTTTGACCCCAGTGGGCGGTTGCTGGTCAGCCATACCGAAAACGGTGGCAAAAGCTGGAGCGCGGCGCTCTCCACTGACATTGCCAACCCCAGCGCGCCCGTGGCTGCTTTGGCCTTGGGCGATGGTCGTATCCTGATGGCGATGAATGATGATGCGGCAGGGGCTGATCGCCTGCGATTGGCGATTTCGGGCGATGAGGGCCACAGTTGGCAGGTGATTTCCACGCTAGAGCAGGACGACGGCGATGCGCGCTATCCTATGCTGCGCCGTGTGTCGGGCGGTGACATTCTGCTGACCTATTCCCATGCCACCAAGCGCGGCATCCGGGCCTGCCTATTCAACCAGGCGTGGGTGGAGGCACAATGAACGAGCGTGTGACATCCGTCTTTCTGGCGATCCTTCTGGGATGGGTCATCTGGGGCATTGCCTCGCTGATGCTGCCGGGCATTGCGGCACTGATCGTTGGCATCGTGGCTGGCGGGCTGTTGGTCCGATTCTTGCGCCACTCAATAGCCTTGCGTGGCATCGTTGCGGTGTTGGATCCAATGGGTGTGGTCCTTCCCATCCTGATCCTGCGGCAGGCATTTGGGGCCATAGGGCTGCCCTTTCAGCCCTTTGGTGCGGCTGAATTGCTGGGGTTTTTGGCCCTTTATATTCCTTTCCTTGCGGCCAGTTTCGGGGTGTTGCCTATTGATTTCTACAGGGTCGGCTATCGCCCCCTGCCTGTGGCGCTGATCGTTTTGGCGCTATGCTTGTGTGCCGCGCTCACCGGCCATTGGATCATCGCGCTGATTGCGGTGGTCGGCCAGGCGTTATGGGTTTTCAAGATTGGCAGCAGCAATTACTTTGACCATGTGCTACACGCCACCCTTGTGCCACTAACCATTGTGGTGCTGATGGCCCGGATGCTCGGATAACGATGACGCAAGACCCCCCTTCCTTTACACAGCGCCTGCGCAGCAAATTGGCCAAGGCCCGGCACCGGAAACGGTTTCGCCGATCGGTGAAACATCTGCACGGCCCGATGCAGCCCCAAGTGGGTGCGCAGGATGTGATCGTCATCGCCTTGGTGCGCGACGGGGGCTTTTACCTCGATGCGTTTCTTGAGCACTATCGCCAGTTGGGCGCCGCTCATTTCGTATTTTGCGACAATGGGTCAACCGATAGCACGCTAAATCAGCTGCGCCGGGAGGGCGATTGCACCGTCGTGCAATCCACCTTGCCCTGGGGCGAGATCGAAAATGATTTTCGCCGTTACGCAGCCGAGACCTGCGCGCCGGGGCATTGGTGCCTTTATGCGGACATGGATGAGATATTCACCTTTGAGCGTGCAACCCAGATTGGCCTGCCAGGATTGACGCGCTATTTGGATGTACATGGCTATACCGCCCTGATGGCACAGATGCTTGAGATGTTTCCGCGCATGACTTTGCATGACGCAGGCCAGCTAAGTTATGAAGAAGCCTTGTCTGAGTTCGATCACTATGATCTGCGCGAAATCACACAGCACGCGTATCATGATCCCGAGATTGGCTTTGCCTGGTTTTTGCAGGACAATACAACCTCTAACCCCGATATCCCTATGCTGTTTGGCGGCACCCGTGCGCGGGTATTCGGGGAGGCGTGTTGCCTGACCAAACACCCGCTGGTGAAGGTCCTGCCAGGCGTGATGCCCGGCGTGCATCCCCATGCGGCGGCCAATGTGGCCTGCGCCGATATGTCGGCCCTGATCCTGCACTACAAATTCACCAATGCCCCCATGGCGCGTGATGCCGATACGGCCGCGCGCGGGGTTATTCCACACGGCGAAGACCACAAGCGGCTGGACAGGTTCCGCTCGGACCCTGATCTGACGCTCTGGTCCGATCAGGCCGAGAGATATGCCGGCCTGCGCCCGCTACAGGATGCAGGTTTCCTGCACCGCTCTGACGTCTTTGATGCCTATCTGCACGAGGTCGCGGAATGAGCGCACCCAAGGTTGCCACCATCATCATTGGCCGCAATGAGGGCGCGCGTTTTAAGGCTTGCCTGGCATCACTGCCCAAAGGTTTGGCGCGGGTGATCTATGTGGACAGCGGATCAACTGATGGCAGTGTTGAGGCGGCTCAGGCATATGGGGCCGAGGTTGTCTCGCTTGATTTATCACAGCCCTTTACGGCGGCACGGGCGCGCAACACCGGGCTGGAACTGCTGTCAGACGACATCACATATGTGCAGATGATCGACGGTGATTGCGCCTTGCAGGATGGCTGGATTGAGGCGGCTGTGACAGCGCTGCAAGCCAACGCGCAACTGGCTGTGGTCTGTGGTCGCAGACGCGAGCGGTTTCCCGAGGCCAGCGTTTACAATCGGCTGTGTGACCACGAATGGGACACCCCCATTGGCCCTGCAAAGGCCTGCGGCGGTGATGCCATGATGCGGTTGAGTGCATTGAAACAAGTGGGGTTTTATGACGCCACCCTGATCGCCGGAGAAGAGCCCGAATTGTGCGTGCGCTTGCGCCAGGGCGGTTGGCAGATCGAACGCCTTGATGCAGACATGACGTGGCACGACGCGGATATGACCCGGCTGGGTCAGTGGTGGCGGCGCAGCACCCGCGCGGGCCACGCCTACGGCGAAGGGGCGGCTTTGCACGGCGCCCCTCCTGAGCGCCACTGGGTGCGTGAAACCCGCCGTGCTTTGGTTTGGGGCGCGGGCCTGCCAATTGCAATTCTGGCAGGGGCTTTGTGGTGCCCTTGGGTGCTGTTGCTGCTGTTGGTATACCCTGCGCAAATGCTGCGCCTTGGCTTAAAGGACACTGGCGCTGATCGCTGGGAACGCGCCTTTTTTACAGTGCTGGGCAAGCTCCCCGAGGCACAGGGCGCGCTGAGCTACCACCTCACACGCTTGCGTGGGCGGCGAAAGAAAATCATTGAATATAAGTAGCTTGCGGCGTTTTAGTTGCGCCTCTGCTGCATGGCGCCCATCAGCTGCCTTGGCAAAATGGCAAAGCATTTGGCATAGCGCGGCACCAGACGGCGTGGGCTGGACAGGGCGCGCCACAACCACTCCATCCCGATGCGGCGCACGACCTTGGGCGCGCGGTGTTGGCGACCTGACAGAAAATCCAGGCCTGCGCCAATAGAGGCAAAGCCAACAGTGGGCGCAACCTGACGGCCACGGGCGGCAAAGGCCTCTTGCTTTGGCGCGCCAAGGGCCACGAAACACAGGCCGATGCCTTTGTCAGTCAACTGGTGCAACACCTTCAACGCCGCCTCGCCATCCGGGTCAAACCCCATGGGCGGCGATAGGATCAGCGCGACGTTCAGAGAGGGCACTTTTGTGCGCAGCGCGTCTCGTGCGGCCTCCAGTGCCTCTTGCGTGCTGCCGAAAAACCCCACGGGCGTGCCGACCTCTGCGGCCAGACGGCACAGGGGCAGCACCATATCCGAGCCGGGCATCAGCTCGACCGGTTTGCGCGCCAGCCGTGACAGTGCCACGATGGGCCACCCATCAGCCACCACCATGTCCTGAGCGGCGTAAGTGCGTGTAAACCCTTGGGAAGACTGCATTTTCACCAGATGGTCCAGATTGACCGTGGCCAGCGCAAACCCGTCTTGCGCGCTGAATCTGCGGCGCAATTCCTGCATCAAATCTGTGCGGGTGGGCATATTGACGGTGATCGTGACATCATGAAAGACAAACTGCACAGGCGTGTTCCGATACATAGGGGTCTTGCCCCTTTACCCTGCATTCATACAATCCGCCAAGAGCAGAGCGTGGTATCCGTGCCATGTAAACAGTGAAATCCCGCCCCGGAAACGGTTGGATGCAGGACGTGCGCTGTCATTCATGGTATCGTGCGCCGCAAAGCCAACACCAAGCCTAAATGGCCCCATACAGGACGTATTGCCACCTCAATGCCCAATGCCGTTGCATATCTGGCCCTGCTGGCCTGGCCAATTGTGTGTCTGGCGTTGTTTCGCACAACGACACCACAACGCGCGGTGATCTGGTCATTGTTGGCAGGCTATCTGCTGCTGCCGCCTTTGGCCGAATTTGATCTGCCGCTGGTGCCGGATATGGATAAGTTCGCCATTCCCAGCATCTGCGCCTTTGCTTTTGCGCTGTTCTACCTCAAAGATCC
>DFBW01000049.1:0-1198 GCA_002366775.1 Roseovarius sp. UBA3070
AAGCCGGAAAAGATGGAATGAAGGTCACCTCAATCTCCCAAAGTGGGAAACCCGCCTCATGACACCACAAGACACCCTGACGTTGCTGGCTTGTCAGATTGAAGTTCCGTCAACCCCTAGCGCCGTTGAGCGCGACACGCATCTGGCAGATTATGGCGCTCTCTGAGACCTGCGGGGGGCCCAGATGCCGCGCAAGGTTCACTGCTCTGCGGCGTCTACGCTCAGGTGGTACAAATGCCAGGTGGCATGGCCCAGCAAAGGCAACACCACAAACAGCCCCAAAAACGCAGGTACCATCGACAAAAAGGTGATCACCGCAATGAACATCGCCCAGGCCAGCATTGGCCCCGGACTGTTGGTTACAGTTTGAAAGCTGGTGATCATCGCGGTGACGAAATCCACCTCGCGGTCCAAAAGAAGAGGCAGTGACATCACCGTGATCATATAGAGCAACATGGCGAACACCCCGCCAACAACCGTTCCAACGGCCAACATGCTTAGCCCTTCGGATGTTAAAAACACCTCTAACGAACTGGTCACATTGGTCATCTTTGAAAGGCCCAGAAACAGCGCAAAGATCATATGCGCAATAAAGAACCAGAACAAGAATACCATAATAATGATGGCGCAGATCGAAGGCAGTTGGCGGCGGCGCTGATAGGCGATGACCCCCAGAATGCCGTGCCACTCCAAAGGCCACTCCATTTGAAACCGGTGGCTGATTTCATAAAACCCCACGGCGGCAAATGGCCCGATCAGAGGAAAGCCCATGGCCGCCAACACCAGCCAATAGGTCTCGCCGGTGCGCCAGGTGATCCATAGCATTACCCAGCCCAGCACCACATATACCCCGGCAAACAGCATCGCATAGCCCGGTGCGCGGCGCATGTCGGCCCAGCCCCGGCGCAGGGCTTCGCCCAGCATGGGGAACTGGATGCGCCCCATGGCAGGCACGCCGTGGTCTCGCTCTCGCGGCTCCTTCATCTTAGTCCTCCAACTTCGGTGGGTGATTGTCAGGCCACAGGGTGGCGCGGTGATAGGCTTCGGCCAGGCCCAGCAATGCGCGGTCCCCGCCGTGGCGCCCGATCAGTTGCACCCCCATGGGCAATCCGCTGGCGCCAAACCCTGCGGGCACGGCAATGGCGGGCAGGCCAATCAGGCTGACCGGGATGACACATTCCATCCAGCGGTGATAGGT
>DFBW01000049.1:1343-2029 GCA_002366775.1 Roseovarius sp. UBA3070
CCACGGGTTTGCGGGTTGTCCATCAATGGCGCCAAACTGGCGGCATTGCACCAGGCGCGCAATGTCACCCAAGACTGCCACAAGGCATCGCGTGAGAACGGCGCAGGCAAGGTATCAACTTCGGCCCCCTGCCCGGCCAACACATTCAGCGCCCCCGAGCACACATCCAGAATGCCATCTTCATAAGGCAAGGCAGCGCCCCAATCCCCCAGCCAGCCGATGCGTTTGCCCTTCACCTGCGGCGTGACAGTACCCATCGCCCCGTAGGGCATGGGGTTGGGTGTGCGTGGGTCTGGTCCGCTCATCACATCCAGTTGCAAGGCCAGATCAGCGGGACAGCGCGCCATCGGCCCGTTGGTGGACAGTTGATGCAGATAGGCATCCCCCTCAGGCACGGGCGGCACCCTGCCCCAGCTGGGGCGCATGCCATAGACGTTGTTCCAGCCGGCCGGATTGCGCAGGCTGCCCATCATGTCCGATCCATCCGCAATGCTTAACATGCCGGTGGCAAGGGCGACGGCCGCCCCGCCGGATGATCCGCCACATGTGACGCCTCGGTCATAGGGGTTTAATGTGGTGCCATGCACCGGGTTATAGGTGTGGCTTCCCAGGCCGAACTCTGGCGTGTTGGTTTTGGCGATCACAATCGCCCCCGCCGCGCGCAGGCGGGCCACATGCAGATCATC
>DFBW01000049.1:2129-3314 GCA_002366775.1 Roseovarius sp. UBA3070
GTCTTCGGCGCTGAGGGTTTTGGCCGCGATCCGGGCGGCCTGCTCACCGGCGCTGAGGGTCAATATATCTGTCATGGCAGCATTTGGCCCCAACTGAGCCAAACACACAAGTTAAACCAAACACCTTACCCCAACCACGCGTGTTGCGACTGCCGTAACTGGGCGAAACAGAAGCGGCACGCAGATTGATACCTTACTGGCCCGTTTGCACATGGCCACGACATCGCATTAAGGTGCATCATATTAACACCATTGCCTTTTGGAGAGATTACACATGAAACTTCGCCTTTTGACAGCAGCCAGCCTTGCACTGGGATTGGCCCATGCCGCACAAGCCGCCGAGCCGATCCAGACGAACAATTCAAATGCAGTCTGGTTTGAAAACTGGACTGGCCTCAGCAACGGAATGATGCGTGTGGCCGACCCTGACGGGCGCATAACAGATGTTCGTGCCGATCTGGGCACGCCGGTTTACCTGCTGCCCGGGGATGGGGTGATCGACGGCACCTATCGCTATGAATTGCGCGCTATGTCGGACGAGAAAATCAAGAACAGGGATTATTCCTCGACTCAGAACAGCGATGAGGAATGGCAGGAATATGTGTCCAAGCCGTTTTATCGCACCGGAAGTTTCACGGTTGGCCGGGGGGTTATCCTGCGCCCTGAGGATGTGGAGCAAACCGAGGAGGAAAAAGACGAGTAAGGTTGCAGCCCGCGCCCATACGCCTTCAAAAGGCCGGGTGCATATCAACACCCTTGGTCACTTTTTGTTGATTTATCGCTGCCCGTTTTTTTGGGGGGTAACTTGATGAAAACAAACTACTTACTGATGGGACTGTGAGCCTTCCATATGGCCGGGGCGGCTCTGGCTGATGATGTCATAAACGATGACCTCATCGTCTCAGATGATGCCTGTTTTGGGCCTACTTGCGCGGACGCAGAGCCATTCCCAACATTTTTTCAGGTGAAATTCAAATCCGGCACACCGACGGTGATCTTTGAGGATACAACAACATCACCCGCGCTGCATGATTGGCGGCTTCAGGCGAACACGGACGATATCAACGGCTTTTATATACGAAACCAGGATACCACCAACACCCCGTTCACGATCTTGGGGGATGCGCCCAGCGATTCACTGTATGTCGCGGCTGATGGCACACCACAGGTTTGGGATATCAGAGG
>DFBW01000220.1 GCA_002366775.1 Roseovarius sp. UBA3070
TCGGGGTCTGGATCAACATCTGACACAATTGCCATACGCGGCGCAGAGTTTTGGCATTGCGTTAATCTGATTAGCCCGGTTTTGGTCTGCGGAATTGATATGAATCAAACCTTGGAATGTGTTTTTGCCAGACGATGGCGACTTGCAAACGCCAAACCGGAGCCTGCCATGCCAAAGACACCAGATAACAAGACGCCACGGGATTTATTCTCGATGTCGGGATGGCCGGTTCTTTTGTTGCTGGGGGCCGTGGCGCTGGTGGTTCTTGTGTCCATCTTGGGCTTTGAGACAGGTCCGAAGGTATCGACCCAGCCCTATAGCGCCGTCAAAGAGATGATCCGCGATGGGCAGGTGAGTTCGGTCAGTATTGAAGAACATGCGATCCTGGTCAAAACGGCTGAGGCCGACAGTTCGGGCATCCAGATGTACCGCGCTGTGATCCCGCCGCAGGGGGATCCGGATTTGCTGACCCTGCTGGAAAATCAAGGAGTTGAGATTAGCGCCAAGGCCCCAGCGGGAACGTCAGTTCTGGTTTATCTATTGCCTTGGCTGCTCATTATGGGCGTCTACATCTGGTTGCAACGCCGGATAACAGGCAATGTTGCAGGCAGCCCGTTTGACAGAACGGGCGGGATGCTGAGCGGGCGCTTCGCCAAGCCCAGCACTCCCAGCAAACAGACCCGGTTCAACGATGTTGCGGGGCAGGATCAGGCCAAACGCGAGGTTGCCGAACTGGTGGAGTTTCTGCGAGACCCTGAACGGTTTCAGCGTGTCGGGGCCGAGGTGCCGCATGGCGTTTTACTGGTTGGCCCGCCGGGGACGGGCAAGACGCTGCTGGCCAAGGCATTGGCGGGCGAGGCGGGTGTTCCGTTCTTTTCAACCACCGGGTCGGAATTTATCGAAATCTTCGTGGGTGTGGGCGCGGGGCGCGTCAGAAAGATGTTTGAGGCAGCGCGCAAAGCCGCCCCTGCGATCATATTCATCGACGAGCTGGACAGCATCGGGCGCACCCGAGGCACTGGCCTGGGCGGTGGCAATGACGAGAGGGAACAGACCTTGAACCAGATTTTGGCCGAGATGGACGGGTTTAGCGGCAAAGAGGCCGTGGTGGTATTGGCCGCCACCAACCGCCCCGATGTTTTGGACCCGGCCTTGCTGAGGCCCGGCCGGTTTGACCGGCATGTGACCCTGAACTTGCCCGACAAACAGGCGCGTCGCGCGATCCTGAACATTCATGCCCGGACGCTGCCGATTGAGGATCGCAGCGACCTTGATCTGGTTGCGGCAGGCACGCCGGGGTTTTCGGGGGCCGATCTGAAGAACCTTCTGAACGAGGCGGCCATCACAGCGGCGCGGCGCGAAGGCAGCCTGATCAAACGCGATGATTTGGGCGAGGCGCGTGACAAGGTGATGATGGGCACGGTCAGATCGCTGGCCATTCGCCCCGAGGAAAAACACCGCCTGGCCGTGCATGAGGTCGGCCACACGGCAGCGGCGTTTTATACCCCCGGCTCTGATCCGATTTACAAAGTGACGATCATACCACGCGGGCACGCCTTGGGCGGCACCCATATGTTGCCCGAGACCGAACGCCACACGCTGGACGAGGACTATCTGAAAACCCAGCTTGTTATCTTGCTGGCCGGGCGCGCATCTGAGCGCCTGTTTCTGGGCAGCGTCAGCTCTGGTGCGGATGATGACATCCGCCGGGCGACCGATATGGCCCGCTCCATGGTGGCGCGGTGGGGGATGGCCGAAGATCTGGGGCCTGTTGATCTGAGGCAGAGCGATGATCACCCGTTTCTGGGCCAATCCATTGCCCAGCCCCGTACTCACGCCGATGCCACAGCCGCACAGGTGGATGCAGCGGTGATTGCTTTGCTGAAAGCATCCGAAAAACAGGCGGCAAAGATATTGGCCGACCACAAGGAGCGCATTGCGCAATTGATTGCCAAACTTGAGGTGGATGAGACGCTTGAGCTGGATGAAATTGCGCAGTTCCTGGACCCGGACAGTAAGGTCACGCCGATAAAGCGGCCAGAGCGGGGTTTGGACCTCATTCCGCCGGTTGGAAAGGCATAGGCCGTTAGCGCCGCCGACAAAATTGGGTGTTGGGCAAGGAACAAGGCCGATCATAGATGATGATCTGGCATCATGGCGCCGCAGCGGCCAGCTGGATCACCTGTATCCTTGTCGGCCACCAGCAGAGTGGTTTGGGGGTGTCATTGATGTTCTTCAAGTTGCGTTGTGAAGCCGACTGAAAGTCTTGGGGGCCTGCGCAACTGATATTGGTCAACCCGGCAGATGCAATAAGTGGCAAACTTTGCAAATTGCGGGGAGAACAAGGGCGAAAACCATGGAATTCAGGGAGTATTGCAAGGTACTGGGCGACACTGACAAACGCGCCGCCTATGACGATCTGGCGCAGGCCAGACAGCAGGGCACGGGCGAATTTCAGGTGCCAGCGGGCTGGGAAGGGGAACTGCCTTTTCAGACTGCGGGCACGCCGGGGCAGCCGTGGGGTGACATCTATGCAAGCCTTGTGATCGTGAATCCGAAGGTAACAATCGACAAGGCCCGCCAAGCCTGTGAAACGCTCTCAAAATCCGCCCCGTTTGATCCACGATCCCATCTTTCAGGAGGATAAGACAATGAAAAAGACCACGCCGCATAGTCACGTCGTCGAGGCCATGTCTCTGCAGGAGTTATGCAGGTTTTGCCGCGCGGATGAAACTTGGATTCTGGAGCTTGTGGACTATGGCGTTTTGAGCCCTGAAGGTGCCAGCGTTACTGAATGGCATTTTCGCGGGACCAATATTGCCCGTGCCAAGAAAGCGCAGCGATTGAACCGTGATCTGGGAATCAACACCGCTGGTATCGCCTTGATCCTTGATCTGCTGGCCGAGCGAGCCGCCATTCTGCGACAGCTTTCCCGGCACCAAGAGCGCTAGATCCGATGTGCTGGAGCATTGAAGCGACCACAGCCATGGTTGTGGTGGGGGCAGCGGCAACCGGCGTGCTGTATCAACAGCGCCAACCCGCTGCCATTTGGCTTACGCTTGCATATTTCACAACTATGGAAGTGCTTCAGCTGTCCGGCTATATGGTGCTGGATCAATGCGGCACCGGGGCAAACAGATCGGTGACGGTGCTGTCCTATCTGCACATTGCGTTTCAGCCCTTGTTCATCAATGCCTTCGCGATGGAGCTGGTGCCCGACCCTGTGAAAAGGCGGGTGCGGCGGGGTGTTTTTGCGCTTTCGGCGGCCTCGGCGGCGGTCATGCTGGCACAGATCTTGCCAATTGCACCTTTGGGTCAATGCACCCCCGGCGCACCATTGTGCGGCGAGTCCTATTGCACCGTATCGGGCAGCTGGCATATCGCGTGGGATATCCCCTACAACGGCTTGCTTGTGCCCTTTGAGACAGCGATCGGCTTACAATCCGGGTTTCCCACCTACATGGCGACGGTGTTCATCCTACCGCTGCTTTATGGCGCGTGGCGCTTTGTAGCGTTGCATGTGGTGACCGGCCCGGTGCTGGCGTGGAGCCTGACCAGCAACCCAAACGAGATGCCAGCGGTATGGTGCTTGTTCTCGATTTCCATTCTCTGTGTGAGCCTCAGCCCGCTTGTGCGCCGGAGCGTCAGCGCGCGGACATGGTGGGGGCTAGCTGTCTGAGGTGATGCGGGTGCCTGCATCACCGGTGATCAGTTGCAAAGCGTCAGCCAGTTGGCCGATGGCGGCAAATCCACCCGTGGCCGTAACAAAATCGCAGGCGGCTTCGATCTTTGGCCCCATGGACCCATCCGGAAAGCTGTGTTTTTCTAACTCAACCGGGGTAGCCTGCGGGATCAGTGCCTGCTGCGGTGTGCCCCAGTTCTCATAGACCCCATCCACATCGGTGAGCATCAAATAAGCATCAGCTTCCAGTGATCGGGCCAGCAATCCGCTGGCGTGATCCTTATCGATCACCGCCTCGATCCCGATCATGGTGCCATCTGGTCTTTGCACCACCGGAATACAGCCACCGCCGGCACAGATCACAACGACATCCTGTTCAACCAGCAGGCGGATCACATCCAGCTCCAATATGCGAATGGGGCGCGGTGACGGCACGGTGCGGCGCATATGATCGCCATCCCGTCCAATGGACCAACCCCGCTCGGCGCTGAGCCGTTCGGCCTCCTGATCGGTATAGACCGGGCCAACAAACTTTGTCGGGTGCTGAAAGGCAGGATCATTGGGGTCAACCTCGCTCTGGGTCAACAGGGTGGCGTATTTGACTTCCGGCGCATAGGCGTTGTCCAGTTCCTGCTGGAGCACATAGCCGATCATGCCTACGGTTTCCGCGCTCAGAACATCGAGGGGAAATTCCTTGTCGTGCAGGGCCAGATAGCCCACCTGTGGGCCGTTGCCATGGGTGATGACCACCTGATGCCCGGCCACCAACAACTGCGCCAGAGAGGCGGCGGCAACACGAATGCTGGCGCGTTGGCTGTCCCCTGTCAGGGTTTGGCCACGGATGGATAGGGCGTTCCCCCCTAAGGCGACAACGATCCTCATCTAAGACCCCAGCGTGGCAACAAGCACGGCCTTGATCGTGTGCATCCGGTTTTCAGCCTGATCAAAAACAATTGACGCCTCGCTTTCAAACACCTCTTCGGTCACCTCCATCGCATCAATGCCAAAGCGTTCATGGATATGGGCACCCACTTCAGTTTCGGTATTGTGAAAGGCCGGCAGGCAATGCATGAATTTCGCCTGCGGGTTGCAGGTCATGGCCATGACGTCTGCGGTCACCTGATAGGGCATCATCTGTTTGATGCGGTCCTCCCAGACGCTTTCATCCTCGCCCATGGACACCCAGACATCGGTGTAGATGAAATCACAGCCGCTGACGCCTTCCTCGACATCCTGAGTCAACAAAATCTGCGCGCCTGTGGTCTTGGCCAAATCCTCGGCCTCTTGCACGATCGCCGCATCCGGCCACAGAGATTTGGGTCCGCACAGCCGCACATCCATGCCCAGCTTGGCCGCGCCAATCAGCAGGCTGTCGCCCATGTTGTTGCCCGCATCCCCCAGGAAACAGAACGCGATATCGCTTATGGGTTTGTCCACATGCTCGGTCATCGTCAGCACATCGGCAAGGATCTGCGTGGGGTGAAATTCATCCGTCAGACCGTTATAGACCGGCACGCCCGACCATTCGGCCAGGGTTTCCACAATGGGCTGGCCAAAGCCGCGATACTCGATCGCATCAAACACCCGGCCCAGCACGCGGGCGGTATCCTTGATGCTTTCTTTCTTGCCAATATGACTGCCCGAGGGGCCAAGATAGGTGACATGCGCGCCCTGATCATGGGCGGCCACCTCAAAGCCGACACGGGTGCGGGTCGAGCTTTTCTCAAAGATCAACGCAATCTCGCGGCCACGCAGAACGGGTTGTTCAATGCCTGCATATTTGGCGGCTTTCAGGTTGGCTGACAGGTCCAGCAGGAAACGGATTTCCTTGCTGGTGAAGTCCCGCAGGCTGAGGAAAGATCGGTTTTTGAGATTGAACGCCATGGGTTTACTCCACTGGATCACGAGAGATGGGGCAGGTCATGCAATGGCCGCCGCCCCGGCCCCGGCCCAGCTCGGAGCCGCGGATGGTAATCACCTCGACCCCGGCTTTGCGCAGCAAGGTGTTGGTGTGCACGTTACGGTCATAGGCCAGCACCACGCCCGGCTCTAACGCGACCACGTTGTTGCCGTCATCCCATTGTTCGCGCTCCTGTTCAAAATGATCTCCACCCGTGGCAATGACCCGCAGGGATTTGAGGCTCAAAGCCTCTTGTGCCAGATCAAAGAGCGTGCGGGTTTCTTCCTTGACCCGCAGCGCCTTTTTACCGCCGGGGTAAAGGGAATAGCATTTGATCTGATCGGCCACCTGGCGGTAGCTGGTGACAAGATCAGTGTCACAAAAGGAAAACACCGTATCCAGATGCATCGCCGCGCGGGAGGCGGGCATCTGGCAGGCAATGACCCGGTCGGCGACACCCTTTTGAAACAAGGAAACCGCCAGTTGCCCGACCGCCTGAGGCGTCGTGCGTTCACCCATGCCGACCAGCACACAGCCCTTGCCGATGGGCATCACATCGCCGCCTTCCAGCGTGGCCGGGCCATAATCCTGATCGGGGTTGCCCCACAGGATGGGTGCGGTGCCGACAAACCGGGGATGAAAACGATAGATGGCGGCGGCAATCAGTGTCTCCTGCTGGCGCGCGGGCCAATGCATTGGGTTCAGTGTGACACCGCCGTAGATCCAGCAGCTCGTGTCACGAGTGAACAGCAGGTTTGGCAAGGGCGGCAGAACAAACCCGTCTGGCCCCAGAAAGCGGCCAAACATGCTGGTGGGTTGGAAGGGCAAGTCCTGCACGGTGATGCCGCCTGTCAGGTAGCGGGTGAGGGCGGGGGACGGCATTTCGTCCAGCCAGGCAAGCAGATTGTCCAGCATGCCGACACCGATATGATCCTCGGTGATCTTGCGATCCAGAAGCCACCCACGGGCCTCGGGCTGTTCAAGGATATCGGTCAGCAGATCATGCTGGTCCAGTACCTCGACCCCGCGGTCCCGCATCTTGTCGCAAAAGGCGAAGTGATCTTTGCGGGCCTCGTCGACCCAGAACACATCGTCAAACAACAGCGCATCGCAATTGTTGGGGGTCAGGCGTTCGTGGGCCAGACCGGGCCGCGACACCATGACCGTGCGCAGTTTGCCAACCTCGGAATATACGCCAAGCGGTGGTGTCATAGCATCACCGCCGCGCTGAGCAGGGCCATCGACATCAGCGACAGAATGATCAGCAACGGCCAGATAAAGAGCAGCCATTTGTTATAGGGCACCCGGCCAATGGCGAGGCCACCCACCACAACAGCATAGGTCGGTGCCACAAGGTTGGTAATGCCGATGGCCGTTTGAAAGGCGGTCACGGCAAGATCACGGCTGACGCCCGCGAAATCCGAAAGCGGTGCCAGGATGGGCATCGACAAAACCGCAAGGCCCGAGGTGGAAGGCACAAGGAAGCTCATCAACCATTCGATCCCGAAGAGCGCGTTGACAAAGGCCACATCGGACATGCCGGTGATCCAGCCCTCAAACGTATGCAGGATGGTATCGGTGATACGCCCCTGATCCATGATGATAACGATGCCACGGGCGAGGCCAATCACAAGCGCCACACCCAAAAGATCGCGTGCGCCATCGACAAAGGCGGTGGTGAACACTTTCTCGCCCAACCAGCCGATGACGCCGATCACGATGGAGGCCCCCAGGAACAGCGCCGACATTTCAGCCATCCACCAGTCCTGACTGGACACTCCCCAGACCATGACCGCGAAAGTGGCTGCGAACAGCAGCAGGATGACGATTTGCACGGATGTCAGTCTGGCCGTGTCAGCACTGTCGTGCCCCTGCAGAAAATGCGCCTCGTTCGCCTCTTTCATGTCGGCGACAAGCGATGCAGACGGATCGCGGCGCACACGTTCAGCGTAGCGCATCACAAAGGCAACCGCGATCAGCCAGAACACACCAAGGATTACAAACCGCAGGGGCATGCCCTGAGTAAAGGGGATGCCTGCGGCGTCAGACGCAATAGCGGTGGAAAACGGGTTGATGGTCGAGCCGATAACCCCCACACCCGCGCCCAGCATGATCACCGCGACGCCCGTCAGAGTGTCATAACCCGCGGCAATCATGATCGGGATAAGAAGTACATAAAAGGCCAGCGTTTCCTCGGCCATGCCATAGGTCGTGCCACCCGCTGCAAAGAGCGCCATCATAATCGGGATCATCCATTTTTCGCGCCCTTCCATCTTGCGCATGGCCTGCGCCATCCCGGTGTTGATCGCACCGGTTGCGGTGACAACACCCAGGAACCCGCCGACGATCAGAACAAAAAGCGAGACGTCGATCGCATTGGCCTCGTAGGAGGACGGATCATAGAACCCGGCAATGGGAGCCATGATGACCTTGAACACGCTTTGCGGAGCAGCCTCGACGATCTGATAGGTGCCGGGCACGGGGACGTCTTTGCCAAGGACCGCGCTGGCCGCGCGGTCGTATTCACCGGCGGGCACCAGCCATGTCATAACGGCCATGACCACGATCAGGGCAAAGAGGATTGTGTAAGCTGTTGGAAACCACCCGGTTGCCGGTTCGCCAGGGGGGGTATCTGTTTTATCAGTCATCGACATTATCGTGTCCTCCGTTCAGGTTGGCGCAATGCGTCAAGAGCAAGCATGCCACCCAAAAAACGGACCCGGTTGAGATTGATCAATCTCATGGAGAACATTTTGTTTTAGGCAGTTTTTGGGGTTCATCCAATGAACCGGCACCCAACATGTGCTCCGCAAAGCGCCTCTATTTGCTGTACATAACCGGCAATTGAGCACCTTTAAGCAAGGCATAGGTTGTTGCCCCGATCACAAAATCATAGGCTTTGGAATGGCCGAACGCGCCTGTGACGATAAGGTCTGCGCCCTTCTCAAACGCAACCTTGTTCAGCACTCCGACCACGCCGTCACCTAATGTTTCGCGGTAGTCCAGTGAAGCATTCAGACCATGCCGGGACATTGTTTCAACCAGATCAATGCCATCGGAATCCTCAAGCGGATTCTTTGGCGCGTGACCCACCTGCAGGATGCTTACCTGCGCGCCGGCATCGGCCAGTGGCAGCATATCATGCGCTGCGCGGGCGGCTTCGCGTGTATCGCTCCAGCCCACGACAATATTTGCGCCAATCTCGGGGCCGTCATAGCCCAGCGGAATGATGATCACCGGGCGCCCGCTGTTGCGGATGACCTGCACCTGCGCATGTCGCTGGTCATACCTGTCGATGTCCTTGTCTTCATGTGCCATGATGACAAGGTCTGCGGCACGCGCACTTTCCACCATCCGTTCGGTGGCCGACATCGCCTCGGCCCGAACAAGACGATACTCACTCTGGAAGGTTTCGCTCTTTGTGTACCGGTTGAAAACGGCCTTGATCTTTTTGGCCTCTTCTTTCTGGCTTTGGTTGAACGCCGCAAAAGCCGGCCCGGGGATGTGCATGGCGATACCCGGGTAAACCAGCATGGCCTCTATGGTGTGTAGCCCGACAAGATGCGCGTCATGTTTGCGCGCCAGAGGCACGGCGTGCTTCATCAATGTCTCTGCATGCTCGGGTGTTGTCAGGCAAACAAGTATTGTCTTGGGTCCCATTTGAAGTGCCTTCCTGAATGATTGACGGCGGGGCGCATGCAAGCGCCCCGCTTGAAATGTCAGCCTTTGCCGATTTCAATTTTCTGGATGTCCGCTTTGACCGCGGGTGGTTTTGCGATGCTGAGCTTCAGCACGCCATCGCTATACTTGGCCTCAACCGCATCGTCCTTGGGCGTGAAGCCCAGCGGAATTTGCCGCTGAAAACTGCCATATCTGCGTTCAAAACGATGATAGTTGTCTTCGTTCTCTTCGTGCTCTGAGCTTTTTTTACCCTTCAGGGTCAGAACGCCTCCGGAAATCGACGCAGCCAGATCTTTCTCGCTGACCCCGGGGACTTCGGCACTGATTTCAACTGTTTCATCCGTTTCTACGATATCAATCGCCGGAAAGAGTTCGGCCCCAAATGCCGTATCGGCACCTGTCTCGGGCATTGGAAATCTGTTGCGAAACTGATCAATCAGGCGATTCATCTCGCGTTGGAACGATGGAAAATAGGAGCCACTGTCCGAACCAGACAGTCGGTCAGGCAGGTTTTGACGAAACATGAGGTATATCCTTTTGAATGACCGGCACGGAACATGTGCCAGCCCATTCCTAGCAAACCCGAGAGGAAAACGATTGACCCCGATCAATCGACGCAGCTTTGGCGGCGTTACACTTGGGTCAACTGCATTTCTCTGGTGGAGCAAGTCATGTTTTCAATTCGATCTGGTTTGGCCGTCGCGGTATCGCTTTTTATCGCTTCACAGGCACTATCCGAGACGGTGATGGTGAAAAATGGCAGTGACACGTTCATTGCCGCAGAGACCGTCAGCGAAACGTTGAACACGTTTGGCGATACATTTGTATCCGCGCGAACTGCCACTGCACGCGGGATTTCCAGCGGGGATCTGCATGTTGCAGGGTTTGATGTCTCGATTGATGCCGCGACAGGCGAAGATCTGTATGGGGTTGGCTTTAGCGTCCGCGTAAGTGGGAAGACGTCAGAAGATCTGACTGTAGCCGGATTCTCGGTGCGATCAGACCCCAGTGCTGAGGTCGGAGGGAATGCGCGCATGTTCGGGCGCTCGGTGACAATAGAAAGCCCCATCACCGGATC
>DFBW01000046.1 GCA_002366775.1 Roseovarius sp. UBA3070
AAGAAGGACCTCTCAAAGACCAAAGCGTTTTACGGTAAACCTGCATCAGAGGGTTTGCTCGAACCGCCCACAACATTCATATGTCTTGCTGCGTTTTGCCTTTTGCCTGACAAAAGTGCGACGCAGCCCACGACAGGTGTAACCAGAAAATTATAATTTTCTGACATATTTTCTTCAAAGAAAATGCTCGATAGTCAGACGTTTGCGATGTTGGCGGCTTGCGTCAACATAGGAGCCAGTCGTGCGGCCCAGGCTTGCTGGTCGGCTTCGGTTTCAATCAGGTTATTGCGCAGCTCAATCAGGATATTAGGCCGCTGATACGCAATCGCATGGCGTGCCACAGCATCGCCGGGCAAATGGCCCCCATAGGGTTCGTTCTCGCCTACGCACAGGTCTGGCTCAGCCCGGCACAGATCAGCCATAGGACGGGCCAGACGGGTGTCCGTCGCATACAATATACCGATGTGCCAGGGCCGCGGGTTTTGGCCCTTCAGTTGTGGTGTAAAGCTGTGAATCGACACGATGACCGTATTGTCTTGTCGCGCTGCCATTTCGGCCAAGGCGGTATGATAGGGCCGGTAGCAATGGTTCAGACGCATGTCACGTTCACCATCATCGGCATGGCGATTACCGGGAATAATCGTACCATCATACAGCTTCATCAACAGGGTCGGGTCATCTTCACCCCGGTTAGGATCAATCACCAGCCTAGAGAAGTTGGACAGGATCGCAGGGGCATCAAGGTGCTGTGCCAAGGCCCGGGTAACCCCTTCGGCCCCCACATCATAGGCGATATGGCGGCCCATTTCGCTGTCGTTCAATCCCAATGTGCCACCGTTCACAAAGGGTGGCACCGTGTTGGCCGCGTGATCGCAAGTGACCAGCCAGCGGGCCGAACGATTTGCCCCATCTACAAAATAAGGTTGATATGTCATGTATTCTTCAAGTCCTTTGCGTAGGCTTTAGGCCAGTTGCCAAGGAAAGTGAATTGGGCAATAACTCAAATAAGTCGCTGTTAGCGTTAACGATAAGGTGGTGACCATATAGTCATTCACGTCACCAGGATTGACAGGGCGCCGGGTTACACCCCAGTGCGCCTGAAACGCCTTGCGAGGCGATACTGATAAGGACCAAAGCATGAGACGCTTCCGCAATGTAAAGATCGTGGCCACCCTTGGCCCGGCCTCTGATACTTATGACACCATTCGTGCCCTGCACGAAGCCGGCGCCGATGTGTTCCGGCTGAACATGAGCCACGGCGATCATGACAGTATCCGTGAAAAGCACCGCATCATCCGCCAGATTGAAACGGATTTGGACAGCCCCATTGCCATTCTCGCAGATCTGCAAGGCCCCAAGCTGCGTGTTGGTGCCTTCGCCAACGGCGAAGAAGAGCTGGAGCCCGGTGCTTCGTTTCGTCTGGATCTGGACGCAGCCGAAGGCACAATTGAGCGGGTTTGCCTGCCGCACCCTGAAATATTTGCCGCACTGGAGCCCGGAGCAAGCCTGTTGGTCAATGACGGCAAAATCCGCCTGAAAGTCACAGAATGTGGCGCAGATTATGCCGAAACCGAGGTGATCATTGGTGGCACGATTTCCGACCGCAAAGGCGTGAATGTGCCGGATGTGGTGCTGCCACTGGCGGCGCTTAGTAAAAAAGACCGCGCCGATCTGGAATTTGCCTGTCAGTTGGGTGTCGATTGGCTGGCGCTCAGCTTTGTGCAGCGCGCCGAGGACGTCCAAGAGGCCCGCGCGCTGTGCAATGGCCGTGCGGCGATCCTCAGCAAAATCGAAAAGCCGTCGGCGGTGGAGTGGTTTGACAACATCCTTGCCGCCTCAGACGGGATCATGGTGGCGCGCGGCGATCTGGGAGTAGAGCTGCCGGTGCAAAATGTGCCGCCCATTCAAAAGCGGCTTGTGCGCAAATGTCGGACTGCCGCGAAACCGGTCATCGTGGCCACACAGATGCTGGAAAGCATGATTGAAAGCCCTGTACCCACCCGCGCCGAAGTCTCGGATGTGGCAGCGGCAATCTATGAAGGCGCGGATGCGATTATGCTTTCGGCAGAATCCGCGGCTGGGGAATATCCACTAGAGGCCGTGACCACGATGGACAATGTCGCCCGTGAAGTCGAAAACGATCCGACCTATACCGAAATTATCGAAGCGTCGCGCAAAATCACGCGCAAATCCGTGGCTGATGGCATTGTCGCCGCTGCGCGTGAAATAGCCGAGGCAACGGATATCAAGGTAATCTGCTGTTTCACTCAAAGTGGCACCACTGCATTGCTGACCGCGCGCGAACGACCCCGTGTTCCGATCATGGCTTTGTCCAATCTGCGTGGCACGGCGCGGCGTCTGGCGCTCAGCTGGGGGGTGAATTGTGTGATGTGTGGAGAGTTGGAGCGGTTTAAGCTGGCTGTGATCAGTGCCGCACGCGCTGCGCGCACGCAGGGCTATGCCGATCCGCTGGATCAGATTGTGATCACGGCAGGTTTGCCGTTCAATGTGCCAGGCACCACTAATATCCTGCGCATAGCGCCTTGTCAGGAAAGTTTGATTTATTCCACCGATCCGGGGTAAGCTGCGCCAAATTGTACCTGTTATTTGTTTTGGAGTTTTGAATGGACCCTGATCTGACCCTCGTGATTGGCATCGTTCTGGGCGTGTTTTCGGTTCCGTCAATTCTGTCTGCCGTGTCCGAAGGCCGTGCCCCTCGGGTTGCGGCGTTTACAATTATCGCGTCGGGTGCGCTTATCCTGTGGTCGATTTCTTCGCATCCCGGTGGGTATTCGCTGAATGATGTGCCCGGTGCATTTGTGCGTGTCGTCGCCAAGTTTATCTAACCTGTGGACCTGCCCACGCCCCAAGGGCGTGCAGGCCGCCAGCAAATGACCCCCAAGGCATCAACTGACATCCTGATCGCAAACTTCAAGATTTAAGCGCTGGTGTCTTGTGTGTTTTGCTGGCCGCGCGGCTAGCGACGTTCCTTCAACCCTCAAGCGGTGTCAGCCAGAATCCCCCTTGCCTAACTGGGCCTTGCAGCGTATACGCCAGCTTCACCGTGAGACCGGCCAGAGTGGCATGCCGAGTCGCACGTTTACCGCCCATACCTAAGAGGAGTCGGAAATGCCCAAGATGAAGACCAAATCGAGCTGCAAAAAGCGGTTCAAAGTGACGGCCAGTGGCCGCGTGGTGGCCGCTCAGGCCGGCAAGCAGCACGGCATGATCAAACGTTCCAACAAATTCAACCGCAATGCGCGTGGCACAACCACGCTCAGCAAAGCTGACGAAGGTATCATCAAACCGATGATGCCTTACGCACGCTAAGGAGGATTTGACATATGGCACGCGTTAAAGGTGGGGTAGTTACCCACGCCCGTCACAAGAAAGTCATCAAAGCCGCCAAAGGCTATTATGGTCGTCGCAGGAATACCTTCAAGGTTGCCACGCAGGCCGTTGACAAAGCAAAC
>DFBW01000209.1:0-4022 GCA_002366775.1 Roseovarius sp. UBA3070
AGATCAGTACAATGCAGACGAGCATGACAGGAGACAGACCATATGTTTGACACCATCCTAATGGCCAACCGGGGCGAGATAGCAGCCCGCGTGTTTGACACGGCACGACGTTTGGGCGTGCAAACCGTGGCGGTTTATTCTGATGCGGACCGAGGTGCCCGCCATGTGGCGAGGGCCGACAAGGCCGTGCATATCGGCGGGGCGGCCCCGGCTGACAGTTATCTGCGCGGTGATGTGATTATTCAGGCCGCTCTGGATGCTGGCGCACAGGCGATTCACCCCGGCTATGGTTTCCTCAGTGAGAACCCCGATTTTGTTGAGGCGGTCGAAGCTGCCGGACTGGTGTTCATTGGACCTTCGGCCAAGGCCATTCGTGCCATGGGCCTGAAAGATGCCGCCAAGGCGTTGATGGAAAAGGCAGGTGTGCCAGTGGTGCCCGGATATCACGGCGCGGATCAGGATGATGCGCTGTTGGCGGGCGAGGCCGACAAGATCGGTTATCCGGTGCTGATCAAGGCCGTGGCGGGCGGCGGTGGCAAAGGCATGCGACTGGTCGAAGACCCCAAGGATTTTGCCGACGCATTGGCCAGTGCGCGCGGCGAGGCCAAAACCGCCTTTGGCAATGACGCTGTGCTGATTGAAAAATTCGTGCAGCACCCCCGCCATATTGAACTGCAAGTCTTTGGCGATGGCACAAACGCGGTACATCTGTTTGAGCGTGATTGTTCACTGCAACGCCGCCACCAAAAGGTGATCGAGGAAGCCCCAGCCCCCGGCATGACCGATGAGATGCGCGCCGCCATGGGCGAGGCCGCTGTGCGCGCCGCCGAAACGATCGGCTACAAGGGGGCCGGCACGGTGGAATTCATCGTTGATGGCTCGGACGGTCTGCGCGCCGATGGGTTCTGGTTCATGGAGATGAACACCCGCCTGCAAGTTGAGCACCCCGTGACCGAGGCTATCACCGGCGTTGATCTGGTGGAATGGCAGTTGCGTGTGGCCAGCGGCGAGGCATTGCCCGCGCGCCAGGAGGATCTGAGCATCAGTGGCCACGCCTTTGAATCGCGCCTCTATGCCGAGGACGTGCCCAAGGGGTTTTTGCCCGCCACTGGCACTCTGACGCATCTGGCGTTTCCGGCTGGTGCACGCGCCGATACCGGTGTGCGTGCGGGCGATGAGATCAGCCCGCATTACGACCCGATGATTGCAAAACTGATCACCCATGGGCCAACGCGGGATGTGGCCCTGCAACAGATGTCTGCCGCATTGGCAGGCTGTGAGGTGGCCGGCACGGTGACCAATCTGGCCTTTCTGGGCGCTTTGGCGCGCAATCCCGGCTTTGCGATGGGCGAGGTTGATACCGGCCTGATCGCGCGGCATCTGGATGATCTGACCCATACAGCGGATGTTCGGGGCGATGTCATTGCTCTTGCTGGTCTGGCGGCATTGGGCCTTTTGGCCGATCAGGAACGGCTGAGCGCTGTCTCGCTTTGGGCGCCGCTGAAACGCAGCGTGGTGTTGCACCACGGTGGCGACGAAATTCAGATGCGCATCACCAGCCTGTCGGGCGATGCCCATGATGTCACGGTTGATGGCACCGAAGTGCAGGCCCGTCGCATTGCCGGGCGTTGGCAGCTTAACGGCAGGGTTGCGCCCAAAGTGGCGATCAGCGGTCAATCCATCACTGTGTTTGAGGATTACGGCATTGAGTTTGAGGCCGTGGACCCGCTGCAACGTCAAGCGGATGGCGGAGCTGTCGCAGGCGTGATCGAAGCGCCCATGCCAGGTTTGGTCAAGCTGTTGAACGCCACTGCCGGCATGACTGTGACCAAAGGCGACAGGCTGGCGGTACTGGAAGCGATGAAAATGGAGCATTCCTTGCTGGCCGCCCGTGACGGTGTGGTGGCAGAAGTGTTGGTCGCGCAGGGTGATCAAGTCAGCGCTGGGGCCGCATTGGTGCGGCTTGAGGATGAAGATGAGGCCGCTGCATGAGCAACCGGCTTCTCCTGATCGGATATGCCTTTAGTGTTTACACCCGTGCGGTGCGCATGGCCTTATTGGCCAAGGGGCTGGCCTATGAGTATTCAGAAGTTAATCCGTTTGCACCTCGGGCAGGGCGCGCGCATGGGCATCCCTTTGGCCGTGTGCCAGTGTTGGATCACGCCACATTCCGGATCTATGAGACCCAAGCCATTCTGGATTATATCACCCTCACTTGGCCTGCGACATCGCTTGTACCCACCGGAGCCAAGCCATTGGCCCGAATGCGCCAGGTGATGGGGATCGCGGATAGCTATGTTTACGAAGCGTTGGTTCGTCAGGTCGTCTCGCAGGTGGTGTTCGCCCCGTTGGATGGCACAAAGCCAGATGCCGAAGTGATCGCACAAGGGATGTCACATGCACCAACGACATTGGCAGCTTTAGATGAGATTGCCACAGAAGGGCTGGTGTTGAATGCGACCTCCCTTACCCAAGCGGATTGCTTGCTGTGGCCAATGCTGGATTATTTTAATGCGGTGCCCGAAGGGGGGGCGCTTTTGATGGCATATCCTGCGTTGTCTCGTTGGGTCTCGGCCATGGCAGTGCATCCCATTGCCATCCAAACCGCACCTGATCTGAAAGGTCTTCGCGCATGATTACACTTCACCATGTTGCATTTTCACGCTCGTTTCGGGTGCTATGGCTGCTTGAGGAATTGGGATTGGAGTTTGACGTAAAAACCTATTCCATCCGCGACGGATCACTGCGGGATCCGGCATTTTTGGCCATCTCGCCGGGTGGGCGGGTGCCTGCGTTGCAGATTGACGGGCAAATGCTGTTTGAAAGCGGGGCCATTGTGCAATGGCTGTGCGAGCAGTACCCCAAGGCAGGGCTGATCCCTGGAGTGGGCGCGCCTGAGCGTGCGGCGTTTCTGGAAATGCTGGGCTTTGCTGAAACCATGGCCAGCCTGATTGAAAACCTCAACCTGTCGCATATCTTTTTGCGTGACCCGGCGCAGGCTTCGCCGACGGTGTTGAAGCTGACCACCGCCCGGTTGGGGGCCACATTGGCGGGGCTTGAGGCCCGGCTGGGCGCGCAGGAATATCTGCTGAGCACGGGCTTTTCCGGGGCAGACGCGATGATGGGATTTAACCTGTTTGCAGCGCCTTACTATGTAAAAATGGATCCGTTCCCCCAGTTGCGGGCCTATGGTGAGCGACTGGAGGCACGCCCGGCGTTTCAGGCCGCGCGCGCCCGAGATGGCGAACAGGATTTCTATACACAAGATTTCTATTCAATACCGGAGACCACATGACAAACCATATTGAGATATTTGAAGTCGGGCCCCGTGACGGGTTGCAAAATGAAGCCCGCAATATTCCGGTGTCTGAAAAGATCGCACTGGTGGACTGCCTCAGCCAGGCTGGATTTTCGCGCATTGAAATGGCCAGCTTTGTCAGCCCCAAATGGGTGCCGCAAATGGCCAGTTCTGCCGAGGTTCTGGCAGGGATCAAGCGCGCCAGGGGCGTGTCTTATGCTGCGCTGACCCCCAACTTGCGTGGGTTTGAGGATGCCCTCGCGGCACGGGCTGATGAGGTGGCAATCTTTGGCTCGGCCTCAGAGGGGTTTTCGCGTGCCAATATCAATGCAACGATCGCCGAAAGCCTCGCGCGGTTCGTGCCGGTGATGCAGGCGGCAAAAGAGGCGGGCATTCGCGTGAGGGGCTACATTTCTTGTGTGACCGATTGCCCTTACGACGGGGCTGTCGCACCTGCGCAGGTGGCCTATGTGGCAGATCAGTTGTTTAAGATGGGGTGTTACGAGGTCAGCCTGGGGGACACCATTGGCCAGGGCACGCCCGAGACTGTTTCAGCCATGCTGAGCGCGGTGAGCGACGTGGTGCCAGTGGAGCAGATGGCGGGCCATTTCCACGATACAGCCGGACGGGCGCTCGAAAATATTGATGCCTCGATACAGGCCGGGGTACGGGTGTTTGATGCGGCCGTGGGCGGATTGGGGGGGTGCCCCTATGCACCGGGTGC
>DFBW01000209.1:4052-5280 GCA_002366775.1 Roseovarius sp. UBA3070
CTGACAAAAGCCGCTGACATGTCACGCGCGATGAGGGGATAGTGGCGAGGCACGCAACCACTGAAACTGAATGGGATGCGCGCGGCGAGTGACATCTCTCCCCTATGGGGAATAGACGCGCGAAATCATTTCTTAAGAATTCCGAGTGTAGAGCATTTTAGGAGCATTTGATGCATCAGCGTCACTTGCGTTCTGCTTACTTTGACCTGTCTGGGGGAAAACGTGAAAAATCAATTCGCTATGATTGTGTCTGTTGGGTTAAGCCTGTGTGCTGGCACTTATGCCTCGCATGCACAAGATGCGGGACCTTTGGGAATCGGGCCTGCCAGTTATTCCGACGTAATGTTTGACCGGCAGAATAAAGTCACCGGCAAAATCGCCGAGGCCCTGCGCGCGCGCCAACGAGGTGAGTTGCCTCAAACCGGCTTGCGCTTTGGCGCCCGCCTCATTGGGACGGTGATCGCTGAAGAAACCGACACGCCGGGCAAATTTCCAATTCTGTCGCGCCTGCCACCCACGCACACCAAGGGCACGTCGGATATTTTCAGCGTTGTGAACGAGGTGTCTCTGAATGCCACGCTGAGCCTGCCGATGGTCACGGCCTTTGCGCAGGGTGAATACACTGAGGTCGAATATCCCGGGCAGGACGATATGCAACTGCGCAAATTCTGGTTGGCCTTTGGCGATCTCGACCAGTCTCCGGTCTATGTTGCTGTCGGGCGCAAGACGATCAACTTTGGTCAGTTTGAAAGCTACGCACCCTTCACCCATACCCATAGTTCGCATTATTTCTGGGCACAGCCGGACGATCCTGTCCTTGAGGTGGGCTATGTCACTGAGCGCACCGAGCTGGCCTTCTCACTGATCCCGGCACATCGTGGCAATCGGGTGCTGAGCAGTCCCAAAAATGATGGTGCACTATCAAATTTTGCGCTGAATGTGGCCCATACACTGCCCGTCCCCGGCGATGCTTCACTGCGCTTGGGAGCAGGGTTTTTGCGCGGCACGATCTATGACAGCGTGATTGCGTATCACCCGCCGGGCGTGGGTATCAACCGGTACTGGAACGAGACCTGGGATATCAACGCCACCTATTCGCGTGGCCCATTTGACATTCAGGCCGAGTTTACCCGCACCATGCATGACTGGGCCGCGACGGGGCACCATGTCTCAGCGCTGACACTGCAGGGGCGCTATCGCAGCGAGTTGTTTGGCAAACCCGCCACCT
>DFBW01000209.1:5386-15509 GCA_002366775.1 Roseovarius sp. UBA3070
ATAACGAGGGTTTTGTGCCGCTTATTGTGCCGACGATCGCAGGTGATCGCTCGGTCACATCCCATACGCTGGTCACCGGTCTCAAGGTCACGTTTTGATCTCGCCAATTGCCTTGCATGGCCAAAGGCGACAGTCTAGCGTCACGGTAATTCCTGCCGTGACGGAGCTTTGCCATGCCCTTGAAAACCACATGTCTTGGGGCTTTCCCCAAGCCCGATTATGTGCCGATACAAGACTGGTTTCAGGTGCATTACGATGCCGAGGATTATAACGAAAAAGTAACGCAGCAATGGTCGCGCGAAAAGCTGAACAAGGCGCGTGATCTGTTTGACCGCGCCACCCAGGAAGCGGTGGCTGATCAGCTGGCCTGCGGCATCGATATTCCCACCGACGGTGAACAGCGGCGTGAAAATTATGTGCATTATCAGTGCCGCCATTTCACCGGATTCGATTTTGAGAACCTGACTGAAACCGTGATGCGCAACGGCGCTTACTCGGTTGAATTGCCCACCATCCGGGCCAGGGTGACAGGGCAGGACAATTCCACCCTTGTACGGGACTGGCAAGTGGCCGAGGCCGCAGCGGGCCGCCCGGTAAAGATGACATTGCCGGGGCCAATGACCATTGCCGACACCACGGCAGATGCCCATTACAACGATGACGCCGCATTGGCGCGCGATTTGGCGGATGCTTTGAACGGGCAAGTGCGGGCCCTGGCTGATGCCGGGTGCCGTTTCATTCAGGTGGATGAACCGATCTTTGCCCGCAAGCCGCAAGGCGCATTGGCCTATGGTATTGAAACGCTGGAGAGGTGTTTCCACGGTGTCCCCGACGAGGTGACCCGCGTCGTGCATATGTGCTGTGGCTATCCCAATAATCTGGATGACGAAGATTATCCCAAGGCGGATCAGGCATCTTACATGCAGATTGCCGCGGCGGTGGACGGGGTCACCGATCAGATTTCGATTGAGGATGCACATCGCCACAATCCCGAAGACCTGTTCACGCGGTTTAACACATCCGCCCTGATCGTGGGGTTTATCACCATCGCTTCAAGCCGGGTGGAGCCGGTTGAGGAAATCCGTGCGCGGATGCATCATATCCTGCAATTCATGCCCGCCGAACGTTTGCTGGCCGCTCCGGATTGCGGGTTGGGCTTTTTGGGCCGTGATCTGGCGATGACCAAACTGCGAAATTTAAGCGAAGCCGCGCGCTCGGTGGTGTAGCAATTTCGGTGCCATATGGCTGAGCACACCTAAGCGGGGCATATGGCCCAAAGGGATTGCACATATGGCGCGCAGATGCGCCGCGTGCACGAGGCCCCGCCCGAGGTTAAGCGCCTGATCACGCCCCCCCCAGATTGACGTGAAATTGACAAGCTTCGGTTGACCCTTCCCATGGGCAGGGGTAAACCCGAACTGAGGCTTGATTATGCGGCCAAATTTGCGCCCATATGCCCGTATGTGAAAGGAGCTGCCCCGTGGAAGAGATGCTGAGAGAATATCTTCCCATTCTCGTATTTCTGGCCGTCGCCATCGCATTGGGGATTGTGCTGATCCTGGCGGCTGTCGTTCTGGCCGTTCGCAACCCTGACCCTGAAAAGGTAAGTGCTTACGAATGCGGGTTTAATGCCTTTGATGATGCACGAATGAAATTTGATGTCCGGTTCTACCTGGTCTCAATTCTGTTCATCATTTTTGATCTGGAAATTGCTATGTTGTTCCCTTGGGCTGTGGCCTTCAAGGATGTGAGCATGGTGGGGTTCTGGTCAATGATGGTGTTCCTTGCGGTGCTGACCGCAGGATTTGCTTATGAATGGCGCAAAGGAGCGATGGAATGGGAGTAGCCACCGGAGCCAACTCCGCGGATTTTGACCGCGAAGTCGCCACGCAAGAGCTGAACCGTGAATTGCAGGACAAAGGCTTCCTGCTGACCTCGACTGAGGACATCGTCAACTGGGCGCGCACTGGTTCGCTGCACTGGATGACCTTCGGGTTGGCCTGTTGTGCGATTGAAATGATGCACACTGCCATGCCGCGTTACGACGTGGAGCGGTTTGGCTTTGCCCCGCGCGCATCCCCGCGTCAGTCGGATGTGATGATTGTGGCCGGCACGCTGACCAACAAAATGGCCCCGGCGCTGCGCAAGGTCTACGACCAGATGCCAGAGCCGCGTTATGTGATCTCAATGGGGTCATGCGCCAATGGCGGCGGGTATTACCATTACAGCTATTCCGTGGTGCGCGGATGTGACCGGATTGTGCCGGTAGACATCTATGTGCCCGGCTGCCCGCCAACCGCCGAAGCGCTGGTGTACGGCATTCTGCAATTGCAGCGCAAAATTCGCCGCACCGGGACGATTGTGCGTTAAGGCGCGTTGGAAGGATTAGACGATGACGGACGCACTTCAGGAACTGGGCACCCATATCGAGCTGAAACGCACCGATTGCGTGTTGGGCTGGTCTGTTGAGCATGGTGAGTTGACCATGGATGTGGCGCTGGCCGGGATCGCGGGGTTCGTTGAGTTTCTAAAGACCGATCAGACCTGCAAGTTTTCCACTCTGGTGGATATCACGGCGGTGGATTACCCCGAGCGGGCCAAGCGGTTTGATGTAGTCTATCATTTCCTGTCGATGTACCAAAACCACCGCATCCGCCTGCGTATCGCCATCCGAGAAGAGGACATGGTGCCTTCAATCGTGGATGTGCACCCCTCGGCCAATTGGTTTGAGCGTGAAGTGTTTGATATGTTTGGCATCCTGTTTTCGGGTCATCCCGATCTGCGCCGCATCCTGACGGATTATGGCTTTCGCGGCTATCCGCTGCGCAAGGATTTCCCCACAACTGGCTATACCGAGGTGCGCTATGACGAGGTGCAAAAACGTGTGGTCTATGAGCCGGTGAGCCTGGTTCAGGAATACCGCCAGTTTGATTTCATGTCGCCATGGGAGGGGGCCGAATACATCCTGCCCGGCGATGAGAAGAAGGAGGAGGCGAAATGATGATCCTCTGGAATGCATGTTTGCTGGCTGTTTTTGGGCCATTGATGTTGGCCCCTATTGCCATGCGCCGGGCTAAGGTTGCGGCCAAGGCCACGCGAGGGGGCAGATCATGATGGACGGCACCAAATTTGACGACGCCCAGACAGGCGAGCAGAAGATCCGCAATTTCAACATTAACTTCGGCCCGCAACACCCTGCGGCACACGGGGTTTTGCGCCTTGTGCTAGAGCTGGACGGCGAGATTGTAGAGCGCTGTGATCCGCATATCGGCCTGCTGCATCGTGGCACCGAAAAGCTGATGGAAAGCCGGACATATCTGCAAAACCTGCCGTATTTTGACCGGCTGGATTATGTCGCGCCGATGAATCAGGAACATGCCTGGTGCTTGGCCATCGAAAAGCTGACAGGCACAATTGTGCCGCGCCGGGGCAGCCTGATCCGGGTGCTGTATTCCGAGATTGGCCGCATTCTGAACCACCTGTTGAACGTCACCACCCAAGCCATGGACGTGGGTGCGCTCACGCCGCCGCTCTGGGGGTTTGAGGAGCGTGAAAAGCTGATGTGCTTTTACGAACGCGCCTGTGGCGCCCGTCTACACGCCGCCTATTTCCGCCCCGGTGGCGTGCATCAGGATATCCCCGATGATCTGATTGATGACATTGAAACATGGGCAAATGATTTCCCGCGTGTGGTCAAGGATCTGGATGATCTGCTGACTGAAAACCGCATCTTCAAACAGCGGAATGCGGATATTGGTGTGATCTCCGAGCAAGACGCTCTGGATTGGGGATTTTCCGGCGTCATGGTGCGTGGCTCGGGCATGGCCTGGGATTTGCGCCGCGCACAACCCTATGAATGTTATGACGAATTTGAGTTTCAGATTCCCGTCGGCAAAAATGGCGATTGCTATGACCGTTATCTGTGCCGGATGGAAGAGATGCGTCAATCGCTGCTGATCATCCATCAATGCGTGGCCAAACTGCGTGCGCCCGAGGGCAAGGGCGATGTGTTGGCACGGGGTAAAATCACCCCGCCCAAACGCGGTGAAATGAAGCAATCTATGGAAGCGCTGATCCACCATTTCAAACTTTATACCGAAGGTTTTCATGTGCCAGCGGGCGAAGTTTATGCCGCCGTTGAGGCGCCCAAGGGAGAGTTTGGCGTCTATCTGGTGGCCGATGGCACCAACAAGCCCTATCGCTCAAAAATTCGGGCGCCGGGGTTCCCGCATTTGCAGGCGATGGATTATGTGGTCGGCGGTCATCAACTGGCCGATGTGGCCGCGATCATTGGTACGTTGGATGTCGTGTTCGGGGAGATTGACAGGTAATGACCTTCGCCACGCTTGCCATAGTGCTTTGTGCTGCCGGTGTCCTTGTGACCGGCGCATTGGCCGTGGTGTTTTTGCGTGATCCGGCGATGGGCATGGCCCAAACCACGCACCGGTATGAAAAGCTGCCCGAGGTGATGACCGACCGCTATATCGCGTTTACGGCACTGACCATTGGGGCAACTTTATATGGCGATTTCAAGGTGATCGCGGCGTTGTTTGCGGCATTCGCCTTTATGGGCTTTGCCGATGCTTACATTTACCAACGCGGTGGATTTCCGATTGCCAAGCATATGGCGGCGGGAACTGCGGCGACGATAGTGATGATTGTGGCGCTGATGGCGCTTCTTGCGCAAGGGGGGGGAACTTGATGCGGTTTCGTATTGCATTAGTAGGACTGGCCGGAATGATGGCGTTGGCGGGATGTGATATTCCTCCACAAGGGACTAGCCTCGAAGATGTGACGCGGTTCCAGACCGCCGTGGCCAGCATTGGCTGTGACATGGTGGGTGAGAGCGATTACCTGCCGGTTGAACTGCAAGCCGGTCTGACCCGTCAGCAAGTTACCGATCTTGTGGGCTATCATCTGGCGACCGAAAAAGCGGCGGAATTGGCTGACGGCGGTGTTCGCCTGACCGTAGGGGCCTGCGCAGCTGATGCTGCCTGAACGGACCACATCGCGGATGCGCGGGCTGTCATGGCCTTTGATCTGCGGCACGAAAGACGACTGAATACTTCGGGCCTTACTGCCCGGTTTTGAAACCTTATGAGACTGTTTGACCATGCTCCGCAGACTTTACGCCCACCAGCCCGAGAGCTTTGCCTTCACCCCCGCCAATCAGGCGTGGGCAGAGGCACAGATCGCCAAATACCCCGAGGGACGTCAGGCCAGTGCCATCATTCCATTGCTTTGGCGTGCGCAAGAGCAAGAGGGCTGGCTGACACGCCCGGCACTTGAGTATGTCGCTACAATGCTGGATCTGGCCTTTATCCGGGCGCTGGAGGTGGCATCATTCTACTTCATGTTTCAGATGCAACCTGTTGGTTCCCTTGCGCATATTCAGATTTGCGGCACCACGTCCTGCATGATCTGCGGGGCCGAGGATCTGATCGGTGTCTGCCGTGAAAAGATTGCGGACAAGGCGCATGAGCTAAGCGCTGATGGCAAGTTTTCGTGGGAAGAGGTTGAATGCCTTGGCGCCTGTACCAACGCGCCCATGGCCCAGATTGGTAAGGACTATTACGAAGATCTGACCGCTGAAGGTTTCGCAAATTTACTGGATGAAATGGCCGCAGGCAATGTGCCGGTGCCGGGGCCGCAGAATGGCCGTTACGCCTCGGAGCCGAAATCAGGACTGACCAGCCTGACCGAATTTGACACGGGCAAGACCCGCTATAATGCAAGTGTGCAGTTGGCCACGGACATTGGCGATACGATCAAGCGGATTGATGGCACCGAAGTGCCATTGCTGACCCCGTGGTTGGACGGCGCAATGCATGCGCCCGCCGCCTCGTCCGTCAAGCAAAATAAAACACCCGTGCCTTTGTCTGGCGCGTCGGCGGCGAAACCTGCTGCCAAGGCAAAGGCCGCGCCTAAGGCTGAACCGGCCAGCAAACCTGCGAAAGCCAAAAAGCCAGCAAAGGCGAAGCCCAAGGCCAAACCCGCTGCCAGTGCCGCACCTGCGGCTGAGGGGGCGGGGGTGAAACCCAAGACCATGGATGCGGCGCGCGATGGTAAGGCGGATAATCTTAAGTTGATAAAAGGCGTGGGGCCGAAGCTGGAGAAATTGCTGCATTCCTTGGGCTTTTATCATTTTGATCAGGTCGCCGAATGGACAGCCGACGAGGTGTCATGGGTTGATCAAAACCTCAAAGGGTTCAAGGGCCGGGTCAGCCGTGACACTTGGGTGGATCAGGCGAAAATCCTGGCAGCCGGGGGCGAGACTGACTTCTCGGCCCGAAATAAGAAATGAGGCGTTGGTGTATTGTGACGCAACCAATGGCAACAAAGGATAATTTGGTATGAAGTCCGGATATTGGAACACTTGCACGATTGTTTGCTGGGCGCTGGCGGCGCTGGCGGGCGTTGTGGTGTTTTCAATCGCCCTTGAACCGACCAGCTTCATAGCTGCGCTGCTTGTTGGGACGGCCTTGGCCGTGTTTCTGGGGTTGGTTCTGACACGGTTGTTTTGTGAAAATGCCACGGATGCGGGGCATGGTTCCGTTGTTGCGGATGAAGGCGCTGAAGCGGATACAGCTGTCGCCGAAAAAGCCAAGCAGGCAGAAGTTTCCTCAACGCCCGACTATGATGGTGATGGTGTTAAGGAAGGCAGCAATGAAGGCACAAAGCCCGCAACCCTTACCGGTCCGCGTGACGGCGGTGCAGATGATTTGAAGCAAATCAAGGGGATAGGCCCCAAGCTTGAGACACTCTGCAACAGCCTGGGCTTTTACCACTTTGACCAGATCGCCAACTGGAGCCGTGATGAGGTGGCCTGGATGGATGCGAACTTGCAAGGCTTTAAGGGTCGCGTTTCCCGCGATACCTGGGTGGCGCAAGCCAGCGTTCTGGCCTCTGGTGGCGAGACAGATTTTTCCAAACGTGTCGAAGACGGCGACGTGTACTGAGCTGAAAGGCATTGCATTCAATGAGCACACCCACAGACACCCAATTGTCCCGCAAAGGCCGCATTGCCGGTCTTGTGATCGCGGGTACGATGGTGGCGTGGCTGGCGGCTCAGTGGCTGGGCGGTCAGATGGGCTGGCCCGCGCGATATGTTTTTCTGTTCGACTTTGCTGCCATTGGCGCCCTGATCTGGGCGCTGGTGGTCACCTATCAAATATGGCGTGCGCGCCGCGATAATCAGGGGTAGCCCGAGATGCTGAAAGACCAGGATCGTATCTTTACCAACCTTTACGGCATGCATGACCGCACGCTGAAAGGCGCGCAATCGCGTGGCCATTGGGATGGCACGGCAAAGATTTTGCAAAACGGGCGCGATTGGATCATCGACCAGATGAAGGCCTCTGGCCTGCGTGGGCGCGGCGGGGCAGGGTTTCCGACCGGATTGAAATGGTCGTTCATGCCCAAGGAAAGCGACGGGCGACCTGCTTATCTGGTGGTTAATGCGGATGAATCCGAGCCCGGCACCTGCAAAGACCGCGAAATCATGCGTCACGATCCGCACACGTTGGTTGAGGGCTGCCTGATCGCCAGCTTCGCCATGCAGGCACATGCCTGTTACATCTATATTCGTGGTGAATACATCCGCGAGAAAGAAGCCCTTCAAGCCGCGATTGACGAGGCCTATGAGGCGGGATTGGTTGGCAAGAACGCGTGCAAATCCGGTTGGGATTTTGACATTTACCTGGCCCATGGGGCTGGCGCCTATATCTGCGGCGAAGAAACTGCGCTGCTCGAAAGCCTTGAGGGCAAAAAAGGCATGCCGCGCATGAAGCCGCCATTTCCGGCGGGGGCGGGGCTGTATGGGTGCCCGACCACAGTGAACAACGTGGAATCGATTGCCGTTGTGCCCACCATATTGCGCCGTGGCCCGGAGTGGTTTTCCAGCTTTGGTCGCCCCAACAACGCAGGCACCAAGATTTTTGGTATTTCAGGCCATGTGAACAACCCGTGTGTGGTTGAGGAGTCGATGTCGATCGGCTTTGAAGAGTTGATCGAGAAACATTGCGGCGGCATTCGTGGTGGCTGGGACAATCTCAAGGCGGTGATCCCCGGTGGGTCATCGGTGCCTTGTGTGCGCGGCGAAAACATGCGCGATGCCGTGATGGATTTTGACGCTCTGCGCGAGGTTGGCTCATCGCTGGGCACGGCGGCTGTGATTGTCATGGACAAGGATACCGACATCATCAAAGCGATCTGGCGGTTGTCGAAGTTTTACAAACACGAAAGCTGCGGCCAATGCACGCCATGCCGCGAAGGCACTGGCTGGATGATGCGCGTGATGGACCGTCTGGTGCGCGGCGAGGCCGAGGTCGAGGAAATCGACATGCTGCTGGACGTGACCAAACAGGTCGAAGGCCACACCATCTGTGCCCTTGGCGATGCGGCCGCCTGGCCAATCCAAGGTCTGATCAAGAATTTCCGGGACGAGATCGAAGATCGTATCAAAGCCCAAAAAACCGGCCGCGTAAGCGCGGTTGCTGCGGAGTAGAAAATGGACGCTTTTGCAGCATATAGTCACGCGATTGTCGCCATGGCGGCCACGGCAGTAATGCTGTTGATCTTGGGTCCATTGTCGGCGATGAAAAAGGCCAAACTGGGCCTGGCACCTGGGGCCACCCCCGAGGCAGACTATGGCAGCCGATGCTATCGGTGGCACCGTGCTTATGGCAATCTGTCCGAGAGTATTGGCCCCTTTGTGGCCGTTACCTTGGCGGCGATACTGGCAGGGGCCAACCCATTTTGGGTAAACCTTCTGGCCTCACTTTTTCTGGTGGCGCGTCTGGTGTTGGCCGTTGTGCATATCAATGGCATTGGCAAGCAGGATATGAGCATTCGCTCTTACGCCTATGTGGCGGGCTTGATGATGTGTTTGATTTTGGCCGGAATGGCCATTGTCGCGACGATTTGTGGGTAACAGGAACGGGATGTGGCAAATAAGATGATGCGCATAGTGACACTCTCTTTGATGGCCCTGATGATACTGGGCGGCTGCACCGAGCGCTCCAAACGGATATATTTCGATGGCAAGCTGTACCCGACCCGTGAAAAGGCGGTGAGCAAGGATGACCGTTCGGTTTTTGTGGTGACAGTACGCAAAGCGGCACAAGGCATTGATGGCGCGCGCGAGGCGGGGCGCCATGGCGGGTCAAAATATTGCCTGAAGAATTTTGGCACGTCGCAGATCGAATGGGAACGCGGACCCGACGATGCCGCCGAGACCATGCAGATAAACAACGGCGCATTGGTGTTGTCAGGAAAATGCATCACATGGTAAAATCAACTTCTATATCAGGGTCTTACGGGGGTGTTATTGCATATCAACCCCGGCAGAACCCATGTGTGGTCAGCCGGGGCGCATGTTGTGCGCGCCCGCGCGCCCGCATGATAGGAGATACCCCAATGCGTATGATGACATCTTTGGTACTGGCCGCAACGCTGAGTTTTGGAATGGTATCCAGCGCTTTGGCGTCTGGATTGAAAACCGAAAAAGATCTGAACCGAGGGTTGCTGATCGCTGCCGTGGCCGAGAAAATTCAGCGTGAATGCCGCAGCATCGGTGCACGGATGTTCCGCGCCCGGTCGTATGCCAATGCGCTGAAAGATCAGGCCGAAAGCCGCGGTTACACCATGGACGAGATCGAAGCCTATGTGGATGACAGCGACGAAAAACGCGCCATGCGTGAACGTCGCAACGCCTATTTCAAATCCAAAGGGGCCAGCAATCTGGATCCCGATAGCCTCTGCGTGCTTGGTCATGCCGAGATCAAGAACAACAGCCAGATCGGCCAACTGCTAAGAGCAAAGTGAGACGCCTATGTCCGACCTTCGCAAGATCATAATCGACGACCAAGAGGTTGAAGTGGATGGGGCAATGACCCTGATTCAGGCTTGCGAGCAGGTAGGGGTCGAAGTTCCGCGCTTTTGTTATCACGAGCGCCTGTCGATTGCGGGCAACTGCCGGATGTGTCTGGTTGAAGTTGTGGGCGGACCACCAAAACCTGCGGCGTCCTGCGCCATGCAGGTGCGTGATTTGCGCCCCGGACCAGAAGGCCAGCCACCGGTGGCGAAAACCAACTCGCCCATGGTCAAAAAGGCCCGCGAAGGC
>DFBW01000216.1:0-20227 GCA_002366775.1 Roseovarius sp. UBA3070
ACCATACTCGGTGGCAATGATATCAGCGGAAATGCCTTGGGGCACAAAATAGGTGTCCATGGCCACCGAAGGATCCACGGCAATTGCCGCGCCATCGCTGCCCATGGGCACACGGCCCATCATTTCCACGCCACCAGCGATATAGGCCTCGCCCGCGCCGCCTTTGATCTGATTTGCCGCCAAATTAACAGCTTCCATGCCCGAGGCACAAAACCGGTTGATGGCCAGGCCGGGGATGCTCTGATCCAGGTCCGAGGCCAGAACGGCAGTGCGTGCCAGGCAGCCGCCTTGCTCCATCACCTGGGTGACATTGCCCCAGATCACGTCCTCAACCGCGTGGCCATCCAGCCCGTTGCGCTCTTTCAGGGCATTCAGCACCTGAGATGAAAGGCGCACAGCGGTCACTTCGTGCAGGGCGCCGTCTTTGCGGCCTTTGCCACGCGGGGTGCGCACAGCGTCATAGATATAAGCTTCTGTCATATTGGTCTCCTCGGGGTCAGGCGCGGTCAGCAGGGCTGCCCGGCATCAGGTCATAGGGATGTTTCCAGCCCGGTGTTTGTTCAATGTTTGAAAGCCAGTGATCGATGTTGGGCCACTCAGTGCGGTCAAAGCCGAATGGCTCGGGGTAAAACAGGTAGCCGCAGCAGGACATATCGGCGTTGCTCAGGGCATCACCCACAATCCAGTCCCGCCCCTCCAGATGGGTGTTGAGCGTGGTGTAGGCGGCCCTGAGGCGGCCCTGCATAAAGGGGATCACCTCCAGCGGGCGCTTTTCTTCGGGCAGGAAATTCATCAGGAAACGTGTCATCCCGGCCTGGCTGGACAGTTTGTGATTGTCCCACATGATCCAGCGCAGGATATCGCGCTTTTCTTCGGCAGTGTTGCCGCCGAATTTGCCGGTTCTATCGCTCACATACATCTGCATGACGCCCGATTGTGTCAGCGAGGTATCGCCATCAACCAGCACCGGAACTTCGCCCATCACGTTGATTTCGCGGAACTCCGGCGTGCGTGTCTCGCCGCCAAAGAAGTCGACATATACCGGCTCCCATTCAAGGTCGGCCAGCTCCAGCGCCAATGCGGCTTTGTAGGCATTGCCGCTTTCGCCCATGCAATAGAGTTTGATAGTCATGTCTCTCTCCCGGTTGGCGCGCCCGTGGGGGCGTCACATTTTAAGTATTTAGAGAAAGATGAAGCGGGGGGGCATTCACCATTGCTTAACGATACTGCGCTTTGATCAACCTTGCGGTACAGGCGGAAGCGCCGATGACCGTGAAAGGTGAAGCCTCGCTGTTCATTGTGCATAGCAACTGTCGGACGGCGGGGTGGACCTGCCTTTTCATCTTTCCACAAATACTTCCGCCGGAGGCATTCAACGGTTTCATCCGGCAACGCAATCAAACCCATTACAGCGCCCTCGCAATCAGGTCTTTCATGATCTCGTTGGTGCCGCCATAGATCCGCTGTACGCGGGCATCGGCCCACATTTCAGCAATGTCATATTCGGCCATATACCCATATCCGCCATGCAGCTGCAGGCACTCATCAAGCACCTCAAACTGTGTGTCCGACAGCCAGTACTTAACCATGGCAGCCTTTTCGACACTCAGCTCGCCACGCAGATGCTCGTTAATGCATTCATCGAGGAACGCGCGGCAAACCATTGTTTTGGTTTTACATTCCGACAGTTTAAAGCGAGTGTTCTGGAATTGCATGATCGGCCCGCCAAAGGCCTGGCGTTCCTTGGCATAAGTGATCGTACGCGCGACAGCCCCTTCCAAAGCACCCTGCGCACCACAGGCGATGATCAGCCGTTCCTGCGGGAGTTGCTGCATCATCTGATAAAAGCCGCGGCCTTCCTCCTGCCCCAAAATGTTCTCTGGCGGGATTTCCACATTGTCAAAGAACAGCTCAGAGGTGTCAGCGGCATGCAGCCCGACTTTCTCCAGATTACGCCCGCGCGCAAACCCTTCAGCACCGTCGGTTTCAACCACCACGAGGGAAATGCCCCTGGCGCCTTCTTTAGGGTCGGTCTTGGCCGCGACGATGATCAGATTGGCGTGCTGCCCGTTGGTGATAAACGTCTTTTGCCCGGACAATCGGTACGCATTGCCATCGCGCAGGGCTTTGGTCTTCATGCCTTGCAGATCTGATCCAGCGCCGGGCTCGGACATCGCCAGCGCGCCGACCATCTCGCCCGACACCATGCGCGGCAGCCAGCGTTTTTTCTGTTTTTCAGAGCCATACGCCAGCAGATAATGCGCCACGATGCCCGAGTGGATGGGATTACCCCAACTGGCCAGATTGGCACGGCTTTGTTCGATGCAAATCACCGCCTCATGGCCAAAATCACCACCCGCGCCGCCGTATTCTTGGGGGATTGAGGGGCATAATAACCCCAGCTCACCCGCCTCGTTCCAGGTGGATCGCTCCATCATGCCTTCACGGCGCCAGCGCTCAAAATGTGGACCCCATTCATCGGTGATGAACCTGGCCGTCATATCCCCAAGCATTTGGTGCTCATCTGTCATCCAGTTGGACATATTACCATCCCTAGCGTTTGCGGGTATCAAGTTCTGAGTTGAAAAGGCGCATTCGCTGCATAAACGCGCCTTCGTCCATGATGCTGTCGAAGTTCTCAAAGACAAAGGACAATGCCTCGCCTTCGTCCAGACCAGCCTCATTCGCAAATTTGCGCAGGCGGCGATAGCCATCCTCGGTCATTGCGGTGGAAAATCTGCGGGTCAGGCGAAAGCGTTTGGGCATTAGATATCCTTCGTAGGGTGGGGTTTTACCCCACCATCCTCTTAAAACTGGTCAGCCTCCAGTGCCATTACCGGATCAGCACCCGATTGAATGCGCGCAAGGTGCAGCCCTGTGGCGGGCAGGCGGCGCGCCATGTAAAAGCGCCCGGTGGCCAGTTTGGTTTCATAGAACTTAGGATCAGAAGTGCCGGCATCCAATGCGCTTTGCGATGCTTTTGCCATTTCGGCCCACATCAGCCCAAGGCAGACATGGCCAAACATATGCATAAAGTCGTTAGACCCAGCCAACGCAGCATTGGGGTTTTTCATCCCGTTTTGCATGAAAAACATACCCGCGGCCTGCAAATCTTTTGAGGCTGCTTTCAGTGGCTCAAGGAAATCATCTTTCAGCGCTTCATTGTCGGCATTGTCCTTGAGGAAGGTTTTCACCATGTCAAAAAACGCCATAACGTGTTTGCCACCGTCTTGCGCCAGTTTGCGACCCACCAGGTCCAGGGCCTGCACACCGTTGGCGCCCTCATAAATCATCGCGATCCGGGCATCACGGGCAAACTGAGACATGCCCGATTCCTCAATATACCCGTGGCCACCGTAAATTTGCTGGGCCTTGATGGTCATGTCAAAACCTTCGTCAGTCAGGAACCCTTTGATCACCGGCGTCAGCAAAGACACCATGCCTTCTGCCGCTTCATCACCGCCACGATGGGACTGGTCGATCATCTTGGCCCCCCAAAGGAGAAAGGCGCGCGCGCCCTCGATGAAGCTTTTTTGATCCAGCAGACTGCGGCGGATATCAGGATGTACGATCAGCGGGTCAGCCGGGCCATCCGGATTTTCAACACCGGTCACAGCGCGGCCCTGCAGGCGGTCTTTGGCGTAAATCAGCGCGTTCTGATAGGCCACGTCGGCCTGTGCCAGACCCTGCATGCCAACGCCAATACGCGCTTCGTTCATCATGGTGAACATGGCGCGCATGCCTTTGTGCTTTTCACCCAACAGCCAGCCTTTGGCGCCGTCGTAATTCATCACGCAGGTGGAATTGCCGTGGATCCCCATCTTTTCTTCGATCTTGCCGCAGCTCACACCATTGCGCTCGCCCAGAGAGCCGTCTTTGTTCACCAGAAACTTTGGCACAATAAACAGTGAGACACCTTTGATGCCCTCAGGCCCGCCGGGGATTTTGGCCAACACCAGATGAATGATGTTCTCGGCCATGTCGTGCTCGCCTGCCGAGATAAAGATCTTCTGCCCGGTGAGAGAGAAAGAGCCGTCGCCCTCAGGCTCGGCCTTGGTGCGCATCAGGCCCAGATCGGTGCCGCAATGCGGTTCGGTCAGGTTCATCGTGCCGGTCCATTCGCACGATAGCATGTTGGGCAGATAGGTGGTTTTCTGATCGTCGGTGCCATGCACCAGAATGGCCGAGGCCGCACCGTGGGTTAGCCCCTGATACATGGTGAATGCCTGGTTGGATGCTGAAAACATCTCGCCCACGGCAGTGCCAAGAACGTAAGGCATGTTCTGCCCGCCGTAGTCTTCGGGCATGTCCAGGGCTGTCCAGCCGCCTTCGCGGACCTGATCAAACGCCGCCTTAAATCCGGTAGGTGTGCGCACCACGCCGTTTTCCAGAACACAGCCCTCAGCATCCCCCACAGCATTCAGAGGGGCCAGCACCTCAGAGGTCAGCTTGCCCGCTTCCTCCAGAACGGCCGCTGTGAAATCAGCTTCCAATTCGGTGTAACCTGGGGTGTCGGCAGCGCTGACGTGCAATACGTCGTGCAAAACAAATTGCAGGTCTTTGGTGGGGGCGATGTAGCTGGGCATGGTGGTCTCCCTTAGGGTCGGTGTGTTGGTGTTGCTATTTATTCAGCGGCTTTTTGGGGCGCCTTGAAGGATTGGATCATCTTGCGCCCCCAACTCATTTGATCCCGAAGATCAGCGATGGCGGCGTTCAGGTCGTCGCGCTGTCGCTCCATTTCTGCCAGACGGCGCTGGGCCACATCATAGGCGGCAGAAATCTGGGTCTGTTGCTGATCGCCTGCATCATAAAGGGCCAGCAGCTGGCGGATTTCTTCGAGCGAAAAGCCAAAGCGCTTGCCGCGCAGGATCAGCTTCAGCCGCGCGCGGTCCCGTTTGGTGAACAGGCGTTTTTGCCCCACGCGATGGGGATGGAGCAATTCCTTGCTCTCATAAAAGCGCAACGTGCGCGGGGTCACATGAAATGCGTCACACATTTCCCGGATTGTCATCACATTCTCAGCCATTTTCATGCCTCACACTCATCAAAGGTGCGGGTTAGGTGGATATGTTTTGCTTTTGATACAACAGGAGTTCAGGTTTACGCAGGGGGTACGTCACGTCACTTTGCATTTTGGGCAAGATTCCGAAATTTCAGTCGTTTTGCGTGAAACTTTCTTTTGATGCTGGGGGCGGTGGACACTAAGGGAAGGTAAGGTTTTCCATACCTGTCGCCCTTGTTTTATTGGGATTTATGATTTTTCACGCGCAGAATCTGCGCCGAATACCTATGCGGGGGCATCACCTTTGGCGTACAAGGTGGGGGTGTCGGCCCGGACAAGGTGAGGAAATGACGTGGCGTCAGATCAGGTCAATTAGCCTGTCTTGGCCTTGCCCAGAGATGCGCCCAATTGTTTGCGCAGCTCTTTAAGCTCGATCAGCGCTTCGTCCAATTGCTGGCGCTGATGGGTCAGATCAACCATTTGGCGGTCGGCCAGTTCGATCATGCTTTGCATCTGTGCTTGGGTGCCATCATTTTCGTAGATCATCAGCCATTGCCGGATGTCCTCCAGCGCAAAGCCCCATTTACGGCCCCGCAATATCAGCGTCATACGCGCCACTTCGCGTGGCCCATAAAACCGCGAGCGCCCGTCTCGTTCGGGCATCAACAGTTCAATGTACTCATAATAGCGTAATGTGCGCGGCGTCACATTGAACTTCGCACACATTTCCTTGAATGACAGGCGCGCGTCAGACATGGCTTATTCTCCCTGTTGGATAGATTAGGTGGATCGGGCAGGGAGGGCAACAGGCGGGTTGCAGACCGGGGCGATTGCGTTTCATAACAGAGCCAAGCAAAGGATAGACATTTCATGACCCCGGACAAAGCCAAACGTGCCGCGCAATTTATTGAGGCAGTCCCTCATGCCAAAGCCCTTGGAATGAAACTGGTAAAATTTGGCGATGGCGAGGCTGAATTTACCATGGGGTATGACATACGATTTATTGGTGATCCTGAAACCGGCGTCATTCATGGTGGGGCTGTGTCGGCGCTGATGGATATGTGTTGTGGCACCGCCGCCTTAAGCCACCCGGACAATCCCGGCGGGACAGCGACAATTGATTTGCGCATTGATTATATGCGCCCCGCCACGCCTGGCCAGACCATCACAGCAAAGGCCGAATGCTATCATATCACGCGGTCCGTGGCATTTGTGCGAGGGCGCGCGATGGATGGTGATCCCGACAACCCTGTGGCCACTGCCACAGGCACCTTTAGTGTGGAGGCCAAGTGATGGCGCGTTCCCAACCTGAGCCTGTCCAACAAGTCAAAAAACGGCGCGATGCGGCGCTGAACGCGCTGGTCAGTGGCGTGCCCTACATTCAATTTCTGGGCATCACATTTGATCGCCGCGGGGATGAATTGACCGGTGTGATGCCGTTTGATGAAAAACTCATCGGCAATCCCCTTCTGCCTGCCTTGCATGGCGGGGCGACAGCGGCATTTCTGGAAGTCACCGCCATCATCGGACTCAGTTGGTCGATGCTGTGGGATGACATCGAAAGCGGCGCTTTGGAGGCTTTGGCGGGCAGTGATGCGCCCTTGCCGAAATTGCCCAAGACGATCGATTTCACTTTGGATTACCTGCGTTCTGGCCTGCCGAGGGATGCCTATGCGCGCGCACATGTGACGCGCTCTGGTCGGCGCTATGCTTCCGTGCATGTCAGCGCCTGGCAGGACAACAAAGCCCGTCCTATTGCGCAGGCCAGCGGGCATTTTGTGATGCCCCGTAGGGATGGCTGAAAACGGCGTCCAAACGGGCCCAGAGGTGACGCACTCCCGCGTTTTGAAAATTGCGATCCCGATTGTGCTGGCCAATGTGACGGTGCCTGTTTTGGGCGCTGTGGACACTGGTGTGGTTGGCCAATTGGGCGAGGCGGCCCCGATTGGGGCGGTTGGCATCGGAGCTGTTATTCTGACGGCGCTTTACTGGGTGTTCGGGTTTTTGCGTATGGGCACCACCGGGTTGACCAGTCAGGCCCACGGCGCCGGGCGCCCCGGCGAGGTGGCTGCTTTGCTGACCCGCGCCTTGTTGATTGCCAGCGTGGGGGGTGCCGCAATCATCGCCCTGCAATGGCTGATTTTTTCTGGTGCCTTCCAGCTGGCCCCAGCCAGTGTGGAGGTGGAAAGCCTCGCGCGCGAATATATGGCCATTCGAATCTGGAGCGCGCCTGCCATCATCGCCTCGTTTGGGGTGACGGGCTGGTTGATTGCCCTTGAGCGCACGCGTGCGGTGCTGGCCATTCAACTGGTGATGAACGGGCTGAACATCGGATTGGATCTGTGGTTTGTTCTGGGGCTCGGCTGGGGGGTGCAAGGCGTCGCCCTGGCCACTTTCATTGCGGAATGGAGCGGGCTGGGCTTTGGCCTGTGGTTGTGCCGCGATGCGCTGAGCCGCCCGGCCGCGCGCGATTGGGCCTGTGTGTTTGATGGCCCGGCGCTCAGAAATATGGCATCGGTCAACGGCCATATCCTGCAACGCTCGCTGATGCTGGAGGGCATCGTGGTATCGTTTCTGTTTCTTGGGGCCCGGTTTGGCGATGTCACGCTGGCGGCCAATCAGGTGTTGCTGCAATTTCTGCACATCACCGCCTATGCGCTGGATGGCTTTGCCTTCGCCGCCGAGGCCCTGGTGGGGCAGGCCATGGGCGCGCGCCAACTTGGTAAACTCAGGCAATCGGCGATCATGGCCAGCCAATGGGGGCTGGTGATTACCGCAGTGATGGCCTGCACCTTCTGGTTTGGCGGTGGCATGATTATTGATCTGATGGCCAAAGACCCCGAAGTGCAATCCGAAGCGCGGCTGTATCTGATCTATATGGCACTGGCCCCGGTGGTGGGGCTGGCCGCTTGGATGTTCGACGGGATTTTTATCGGCGCCACGCGCACCCGTGATATGCGCAACATGATGGTGATCAGCTTGATTGTATACATTATCGCCGTGGTCTTACTGTTGCCCGCTTTTGGCAACCATGGCCTGTGGATTGCCCTGCTGATCAGCTATGTGGCGCGTGGGATCACCCTTGCCCTGCGCTACAGCGCGCTTGAGGCCAGCGTGCAAGTCTGAGTGTCTGGATTAAGGCTGACATAGCCCCATCTTCTTGCCCTAAATATCCCCGCCGGAGGCAGTATACTTTTGGGCTCAATCCGTGGTCCGAAAACGTGACATCTGCACAATAAGGATCACCAGCAAAGGCACGATAACGGTCACCGCGGCCACGCTCAGCAACAGTGTGCCCAATTGCGTGTAATCCGCTGTCGTGGTGTCCGAGTCGCGGGTAACGGTGAATACCTGGTTCATGTATTTGGTCAACAACGCCGCCGCCGACAGGGCCAGATTGGTGAATGAGGCCATCACCGCGAAAAACGTGGCTTTCAAATCCATTGGTGCGTTGCGGGCAATCCAGGCCAGCATCGGGATCATGGCGATCTGGCCCAAGGGTGATTCCACCGCCGTATCCAGCACCGCGATAAAGCGTGCATCCACTACGCCGCCCGTCAACGCAGAGGTCCAGTTCTGCACGCCGTAATACAGCCCGATGTTGGGCAGGCTCAGCACCCCGGCAGCAAGGCTCAGCAGCAATACGATGGTGGCAATAGGGCGTCGTGCAATCAGCGGGCGCAGCACCAGCAGACCTGCAAGGGTCAAAACGGATGTGAGCAGCGATAAGATGGACAGGAATTGCTGATCAAATTGCAGCACATCAATTTCAAACCACGTCAGGCCATTGCCGGGCAGGGGCATGGCGCGAAACACAAATATGATCACGGCGGTGCCCAGCAGCATTCTGGCCTGCGCCTTGGGAAGGCGCGCAATCAACTGGCGCATCAGCAACAGCACGATCAGCATCGAGCCGCAAAAGATGATTTCCTGCCCGTATGCCACACCGGTCAGGCCGATGGTCAACGTCATGGCAACAAACGCGCCACCGCCGATGAAATACCAGGGGTTTACCTTGGTCGTGGGCCGCGCGCTCGCGCGCTCCAGTGCCACAGCTTGCCTTCCTTGGTGCACCAAAGCGCGGCGTTTGCGACGCGCCATGAATGCGGCCAGCCAGACGCCCGAGACAGACATCAGCGGGATCACCAGCGCGATGGCGTAGATATGTGCATAGATCGCAGTTTTTTCAGGGCGGGGCAGGTCTTCGATGCCGGAGAATTGCCAGATGTTCACCAAAGCCACCACCACAGTGCCGGCGATCAACACGAAGCGCCCCAATGTTTGCATGGTGGTGTGCATGGCCTTGGAGGTGTCCTCGTCCACCGCCACACCGGCCTCATCATGGGTGGGCACCGCCTCGATCGACATGGCGTCAGCGACGGCGTCTTGCAGCACCAACCCGCAAGGCGCCAGAATAAACGAGAAGATATACCAACTGGGGATCGGCATAAGTGCGGCCATCATATCGGGCTGGGTCAGCACCAGATACATGATGAAAAGGCTGGCCGCGACACAACCCGCCCCCAGATAGATCAGCACCGCCTTATACCGCCAGATGATATCCACCAAATGCCCCAGTGGCATTTTCAACGCCCAGGGCAGCCCGGCCCAGAATGCAAGGCCGGCAATGTAGGCGGCCGAAAAATCAAGGTATTCCTTGACGAAAAACGTGCCAACGATGGCGGTGACGGTGGAACAGCCAAAGGCGAAATAGACCATCAGCGGTGGCAGGAAAGACCAGCGCAATTGCCGCGCCAGATCAAAAATGATGGCGTCAGTCAGGCGGGCAAGGGGGCGGGTGATGCTCATCCGGGGCCAGGGCTTGTTTCAGTTGGGACACATATAAAGGCGCGCAGGCGTTGCGCAATCACCCTGACGCGGAAGTGAGGCTACGTCAGAGGATGTCCAGCACCGCCTCAGGCGGGCGGCCAATGGCGGCACGATTGCCGTTTTGCACGATGGGGCGTTCGATCAGGCGCGGTTCTTGCGCCACGGCTTTTATCAAAGTGTCGTCGTCATCTGATGTACTCAGGCCCATCTCTTTGAACACAGCCTCGCGGGGGCGCATCATGTCTATGGGGCGCAGATCTAATGCGAGTAGCATGGCACGAATGTCTGCCTCTGAGGGGGGCTCATCAAGATAGCGTATGATTGTGGGCGTTATGCCGCGATCCTCCAGCAGCTGAAGCGTCTGGCGGGATTTTGAGCAACGTGGGTTGTGCCAGATTGTGATCATAGCCAGTCCTGTCTTTTGGTGCCCACGGCCTGGGCTACGGTTTCATAGCCATCTCTGGCGAGCAGATCATCAAGGCCATGCGCAATGTCAGCGGCCAATGACAGACCGTGATAGATCATTGCAGAATAGAGCTGTACGCAAGAGGCCCCGGCGCAAATCTTGGCATAGGCGTCTTCGGCTGTGGCGATGCCGCCAACACCAATCAAGGGGATTTGGCCCCCCGTTACCTGTGACAAACGCGCCAGCACGCGGGTGGATTTTTCAAACAAGGGCGCGCCGGACAGGCCCCCGGCCTCTTGGCTCTTCGGGCTTTTCAGCCCGTCTCGTGACACTGTGGTGTTGGTGGCGATAATGCCCGACAGGTTTGAGGCCCGCGCGACATCGCCGATTTCCGAAAGCTCCGCATCCGACAGGTCAGGCGCGATTTTCAGAAATACCGGGATCGGATCTGACAGCCAGTCACGCGCCTCCATCACACCTTTGAGCAGGGCCGACAGGGCCTCAGCACCTTGCAGATCACGCAGCTTTTCGGTGTTGGGAGAGGAGACATTCACCGTCGCAAAGTCAAGGTAGCGGCCACAATGCGCCAGCACGCGGGCAAAATCCTCGGCCCGGTCATCGCTGTCTTTGTTGGCCCCCAGATTGAGGCCAATGATTGCATTCCGCGGGCGGGATTTCAGGCGCTGGGCGCAGGCCTCCATGCCTAGGTTGTTGAACCCAAATCTGTTGATGACCGCGCGGTCTTCAGGCAGGCGAAACAAGCGCGGTCGCGGATTTCCGGGTTGCGCGCGCGGGGTGACAGCGCCCACTTCGATAAAGCCAAACCCTGCGCGCGAAAGCGGCAGCAGAGCCTGGGCGTTTTTATCAAACCCAGCCGCCAGCCCCACCGGGTTGGGAAGACGCAAACCTGCCACTTCGGTGCGTAGGCGCGGCGAGGTGACAAGACCGGGCAAAGGCACAGCACCAAACCGCAGAGCCTTGAGGGCCAGCCCATGCGCGGTCTCAGGATCAAACCGGTGTAATAGGCCCAGCCCCAGTTTTTCCAGGGCTTTCATTCGCCAGCATCCAGACCAGCGGGAAATTGGTGCACGCCATTCTCAAGGGGCAGGGGTTGTGCCCAGCGGACATCCTGCAATGTCAAATCGCGGTAGAGATGCGGAAAGAGAGCACCGCCACGAGAGGGCTCCCATTTCAGGGCCTCGCCCAGTTCATCGGCCTCAACCGCCACCAGCATTAAATTCGCCACGCCATCAAAGTGGCGCGCAGCGGTTTCGGGGGCTTGATCGAGTGTCGAAAAATGGATGAAGCCATCGGCCAGATCCACAGGTGCGCCCTGCGTGGTGCCTGTGCGGCGCAGCTCAGCCCATTCGGGCATGCGGAAGATTTTGAAGATAAGCATGAGGTGGGTGATGCCTTGCTGATCGACGCTGGTCAAGCGGGAAGGCTTTGACAGCGGGCACGCGAGGGGTCACTCTGACGGGATATTGACCGACAAAAGGATTTTCCAATGCTGCATAGATTAATTGCGACCACGGCGCTGACATTCATTTCTGGGATGGCGATGGCAGATTTTAACCTGACCATCCTGCACACCAATGATTTTCATGCGCGGTTTGAACCGATCAACAAATACGACAGCTCGTGTGATGTGACGACCAATGACGAAGGCAAGTGCTTTGGCGGCTCGGCCCGGATGGCGACGGCAATTTCAGACGCGCGTGGGCGCCACGAGAACACAATCCTTGTGGATGGGGGCGATCAGTTTCAGGGCACTTTGTTTTACACCTATTACAAGGGTGCATTGGCCGCAAAGATGATGAATAAGATGGGCTATGACGGGATGACCGTGGGCAATCACGAGTTTGACGATGGTCCCGAGGTTTTGCGCGGCTTTATGGATGCGCTGAATTTCCCCATCCTTATGTCGAATGCCGATGTCACGGGCGAGAAATACCTGTCGGGTGTCATGCGCAAATCGGCGGTGATTGAACGTGGTGGCGAGAAAATCGGCCTGATCGGCCTGACCCCGCAAAACACCGATGAACTGGCAAGCCCCGGCAAATACATTGTGTTTTATGACCCCGCTGATGGGGTGCAAACCCAAGTGAACCTGTTGCAGGATCAAGGTGTCAACAAGATCGTAGTCCTGAGCCATTCGGGCTATCTGGTGGATCAGCGCGTGGCGGCTGAAACGACAGGCGTGGATGTGATCGTGGGAGGGCATTCCAACACATATCTGCATTCTGATGACGAAGATGCGGCGGGGCCATATCCCACGATGGTAGGCGACACAGCAATTGTGCAGGCCTATGCCTATGGCAAATTTCTGGGCGAGTTGAGCGTTGTCTTTGACGATGAGGGCAATCTGGTATCGGCCACAGGTGCGCCTCAACTGCTGGATGCGGGCGTAGCTGAGGATGAAAGCATCAAGGCGCGCATCACCGAGGCTGCGATTCCGCTGGACAAGATCCGAAATGAAATTGTCGGCGAGGCCGTAGAGGCGATTGACGGGTCTTCCGCGACGTGCCGCGCGGGGCCCTGTGCCATGGGCATAGCAATGGCCGAGTCCATGTTGGAGCGGGAGAAAGATCAGGGTATTCAGATTGCCCTGACCAATGGTGGTGGTGTGCGCTCAGGCATTGATATGGGGCAAATCACCAAGGGCGAGGTGCTGACGGTGGCGCCATTCCAGAATACGATGTCGACTTTCCGTATTAGCGGCGCGCTGGTGCTTGAGGCGCTTGAGAATGGTTTCAGCAAGATCGGTGAAGATGCCGGGCGGTTCCCGCAAGTGGCGGGAATGACTGTAACGTATGACGCCAGCGCCGAGCCGGGAAGCCGTGTGCGTGAGGTGATGATCGCAGGGGCGCCACTGGACCCTGAGAAGATGTATGGCGCTGTTTCCAACAATTACCTGCGCGGCGGCGGGGACGGGTACACAACATTTTTAGATGCGGTGGATCCGTATGATTTTGGCCCCGATGTTGCGGATGTTCTGGCCGAATACCTGGCAGCCAATACGCCCTACACACCGATGGTGGACGACCGGGTCAAGCCGGTCGCGCAATAGTGGCCTTCTGTTAAAATGGGTGTGGCCCGGTGGGCCACACGCTGGTCGTGTCTCGGCGTCGTCTTTCATCCTCCTTCTCGGGGTGGTTGAGAGGTGACGCTTTTAATTGGGGCCTGTGCGTTTGGTGAACACCAGAGCCTCCGGCGGGGATATTTATCAGCAAGAAGATAGGGAGGGGTCAGGGCGACCAGCTTTGGGTTGCCTTCAATATTCGGGCACCAAAGCGGCGGGCTGTCTTGAGGTCGCCGTCGCTGATCATCTGGGTTTTGTCAGGGTCAGAGCGTGCCATCAGGCCCAGCATTGAGCCGTCACGATCTATCCCCGGCTTTGAGGGGTCGACTGGCGCGCCAATTTCGGTGGCCCCGGCCCAGATCATGCCCATTTGGGCCGCAAAAATGCTTAGCCGGATCAATGTGCTTAGTTTGTCACCTGATGGGTAGGTGCCAATGGTGAACCCGCCTGCAATCTTGTCGTGCCAGCTTTGGTCTGTCCAGCGATCCTCAGAAGCCTGTTCAAGAAATTGCGCATAACGCGCCGCGACGGACCCCATATAGGTGGGGCAGCCAAATATGATGGCGGGGGCGGCATCAAGCGCATCCCAGTCGGCCTGGCTCATATCCTCAATGTTGATCAGCCGTGCAGGGCGCGCGCCATCAGCCACAGCCTGGGAAAGGCGTGCGGTGTGGCCATGGCCTGAAAAATATGGGATCGCTATGGGATGTGTCATGGGCGCATGATTGCCCTGTGGTCAGGCGGGATGCAAGTTTTCGGCTTTGATATCTTTGTGTGGCGATGCATATGGTCTGTGCGGAGGATCAAATGAGCGACGTCAAAGCACAATATGAGGCCTATCCCTATCCTGAGCGCGCGCCCGAGGATGAGGCAAAGCGGTTAATCACCGGGTCGCCATCGCACCCCCTGGAGATTGATCATTTCATCTTTGGCGGTCAGCGCGACTGGTCAAAACCTTTGCGTGTGTTGGTTGCGGGGGGCGGCACGGGTGATGGGTTGATCCAGCTGGCGCAGATGATGGCGCAGGCGGGCAAACCCTGTGAGATGACCTATGTCGATCTGTCGCGTGCCTCGCGCAAGGTGGCCCAGGCGCGTGCCAAGGCGCGGGGGCTGACGGGTATTCGATTTGAAACCGGTAGTTTGCTGGAGGCGGCGGACTATGGTGAATTTGACTACATTGATTGCTGCGGTGTGCTGCACCATCTGCCTGACCCGGCGTTGGGCTTTGCGGCGTTGCGCGCGGCGCTGGCACCGGGTGGCGGTCTGGGGTTCATGGTTTATGCACCTTATGGCAGGGCGGGGGTTTATCCGCTGCAAGACGCGTTTGGCGCATTGTTTGAGGGCATGATGCCTGAGCAAAAACTGGCAGCAGCAAAGCCTTTGTTGGCTGCATTGCCTGCGGGGCATCCGTTTAAAGGCAACCCCAATCTGGGCGATCATCACGACAGCGATGCGGGGTTTTACGACCTCTTGTTGCACAGTCAGGACCGGGCCTTTGATGTGCCGGACCTGCTGGAGGTGTTGGGGCAAACAGGATGGCAGCTGAACGGCTTTACCATGCCGGCACTCTATGATCTTGGACGCATAGCGTCGGCGCCCGAGGGCATGGATAGGCCCCAACAGATGGCCGTTGCCGAAAAACTGCGGGGCACGATCAAGACCCATGTGGGCTATGCGGTGCCCCAAGGGGCTGAGCAGGGCATGGCCCGGGGCAACAACCGAGCGCTGATCCCGCACCTTAAGGGGGTTGATGCCCGCCAGTTGGCGCAGGCCGTGGCGCAAGGGCAAGCCCCCAAGCTGAGCTTTGCAGGGGTTGAAGCAAGGTTAAACCTGCCCAAACAAGCCGCACCGTTGATCGGGTTGATCAATGGGCGTCGCAGCCTGTCGGACATTGCACGCGATGCAAGGGTTGATCCCATTGGCATGGGCGCGATCTGGGGCAGGGTTGAGGCTGATTTGGTTGGCTGGGGCATGTTGCTGTATTCAGGGATATTGCGGTAATGCGCGGCGTGTTTGGAAATTTGATCAAATATTGCGTTGAGGGCTGGTAACTCCTCATAAGTGGCGTAGCATGTCACCGATACTGACCTTTTGATGCAGGACGCCTCGCTATGCCCCAACGCCCCATTCGTGTTGCCATCAATGGCTTTGGCCGGATTGGCCGAACGTTGCTGCGCATCCTTCTGCGGGATGCAAAAGGGTTCGATCTGGTGCTGATCAACGATATCGAGCCGCTGGAAACCTGTGCTTATCTGTTTCAATACGACAGCGTTTTTGGGCCCTGGCATGAAGACGTGCAGGCGCGCGCTGCGCAGTTGATGGTCGGCGAACGTGTCATTCCGTTTTTTGGCGCACATGACATAAGAGGCCTGGATCTGAGCGGCGTAGACGTGGTGTTGGAATGCACCGGTATGGGCGGCACACGCGCGATGGCTGAACGCGGATTGGAGGCAGGCGCGAAGGCCGTTTTGGTGTCCGGCCCCTCAGCCGAGGCGGATGTGACGCTTGTGATGGGCGCAAATGAGGGCGATTTGGGGGATCACCGGATCATCTCAAACGCATCCTGCACAACCAATGCGCTGGCTCCTTTGGCCCGGCTTTTGGACGAGGGCTTTGGCCTGATCAGCGGGCAGATGACAACGGTGCATTGCTATACCGGCAGCCAGCCGACGGTTGATAAGCCCCGTCAGGCCCCCGAGCGCAGCCGCGCGGCGGCGTTGTCGATGGTGCCCACAACCACCAGCGCACAGCATCAGACGGGGCTGGTTCTGCCGCATCTGAAGGGCCGGATCGAGGCACGCGCCATCCGGGTACCAACCGCAAGTGTATCTGCGATTGATCTGACGGTGCAGACCCAACACCCGGTGACGGTGGAACGCGTGAACGCTTATTTGCACCGGGCGGTTGTGCCCGGCGGGGTCTTTGGCTGGACCGAGCAACCTCTGGTCAGTTCTGATCTGCGCGCACGCCCTGAATCTTTGGTGATCTGCGGGCCGGAAACATCTGTGTCTGCTGGCGGGTTGCTCAGGGTGTTTGGCTGGTACGATAACGAATGGGGGTTTTCGTGCCGGATGCTGGATATGGCCCGGCTGATGGCCGCGCGGGAGAGATAGGGCAGGAGCCTCCGGCGGGGATATTTGGCGCAAGAAGATGGGGGAGTGCGTGCCCCGGTTCAGGCGGGGCGACGGGCGGCCATGACATCACGCCCGAGGTGCAACGTGTAGGCTTCCAAATCATGCAGGGCGGATTCGGCGGCGGTGGCATCACTGGCCTCTAGCGCATCGGCGATACGGGTGTGCAGGGTCACGATTTCACTGCGCGAGCGGGCGGTGAAGGTGATCATGTTCATCAGCGGCTGCATCGCCTCAACCGCGCCGGCCAATTGGTAGCTGAGCACGGGGTTGGCGGCACAATCAACCAAGGCCCGATGAAAGGTCACATCTGAGGCACAGAAGCTTTCATCGCTCAGCCCCGGCTGGCCCTGACGGTGGATTTCAGCGCGCATAGTGGCCAGATGATCGGCGTCACGGCGCTGGGCGGCCAGCGGTGTACAGGCGCGCTCCAGTGCATAGCGGGCCTCGCAGGCGGTTTCAAAACTGACGGCGTTCATTGACAACAGCAGCGTCGCGGTGGTGATCTGCTGACCATAGGCCTCTTCATAGCTGAGCCGGTTCACAAACGCGCCGCCAAAAGCCCCGCGCTGAGTGCGGATCAGCGATTGGGCCGCCAGCCGTTTCAGGGCTTCACGCACTGTGGGACGAGAGACATTGAACTGCTCCGATAGCTCTGCCTCCGAGGGCAGGCGCTCATCCACGATCATATCGCCGGATACGATGGCATCGCGGATGGCGGTGGCAATTTGCGCCGAAAGGTCGGATTTTTTGTCGGTGTCAGTTTTCATTTGTCTGACATTTAAATGTATGACATTTCTATTGCAACATCTGATTCCACCAAACTGCCCGGAGATCATGATCCTGAGTGCCACCATAACACATACTCTGCGCAGCGCGCTTTGGCTGGCGTTTTTTGCGGCCATCCTTGTGGCGTGGTGGATGATGTATGTGATGGCTGTGGATATGGATCTGGACCTCATCGGCCGCCCCGGTATCGCAGGTGAGGCCATGCGCCAGATGAATCCGCGCATGCCCATGTATATGCCAATGGCCAATTTCGGACCTTTGTTTGCGATGTGGGCCATTATGATGGCGGCCATGATGCTGCCCACAATGGTGCCCAGTTTGCGCACCTACGAGGATCTGATCGGCGCGGCCGATGGCACCTGGGCCGGGTGGATTGGTGTGTTGGCGGGCTATGGCATCATGTGGATCGCTTTTGCGGCCCTGATTACCATTGTACAGCTTGGGCTATTATATGGTGGTGTGGTGGATATGCTGGGCATAGCCAAATCCCCGCTGGTTGGGGCGGGCTTACTGATTGTGGTGGGCGCGTTCCAGTTTACCCGCACCAAGGATATTTGCCACGGTGTGTGCCATTCGCCGATGAACTACTTTCTGGGGCGATGGCGCACTGGCGCGCTGGGCGGGCTGCGTATGGGGCTGGGGCTGGGGGCTTATTGCGTGATCTGTTGTTGGGGGTTCATGGCGCTTGGCTTTGTTGGCGGGGTGATGAACCTTGCCTGGATGGGGCTTGCCACGCTTTTCATGGTGCTGGAAAAACTGCCCCAGATTGGCCACCGCGTTGTGCGCCCTTTGGGGATATTGATGATAATCGGCGGGGTGGTTCTGGCCATGTTCCCGCTCTGGAGTGGAGGATAAGCCATGGCGGTACTGCGAAGACCTGATGCGGATAAATTGCCGGTGTCACAACGGATCGACAACCGGATGCCCAACCCCAAGCGGCGACAAGCCTCGCCCACCGATTGGGCCATCAAGGGCGAGCTGTTTTTGAACTGTTCGTGTACTATCTTTTGCCCCTGCGTGGTCAGCCTGGGCCAGCACCCGCCCACCGAAGGGCATTGTCATGCCTGGATGGCGATTGCCATAGACGAGGGCCACTTTGAGGGCGAAGATTTGTCAGGCCTGAATGTGGGTCTTCTGGTCGATATTCCGGGCCGTATGGGTGAGGGCAACTGGAAGGTCGCGGCCTATGTGGACGAGCGCGCCAGCGGAAAAGCCTATAACGGGATTTTGCAAATCTTCTCGGGGCAGGCCGGGGGCACCACGGGTCTGTTCACCATGTTGGTGAGTGAGATCATCGGAGCGGAGCGCCAGAAGGTTGATATCGTGCGTGACGGTAAAAAGCGTGGCATTTACATCGGCCGCAAAATTCAGGGCGAGATTGAGATGATCGACGGGGCTGATCCTGATCATCCGGTGATGGTGTCGAACTCCAAATACTGGATGGGGCCGGATATCATTGCCGCCAAGGGGCTGAAAAGCCGCGTGCGCGATTATGGCCGGGTCTGGGATTTTTCAGGCATGTCGGCTGAGATATGCCCGATCGACTGGCACGGAGCAAAATAATGGTGACGCTGTCTTTGTCACACCGTCTGCGCCGTACGCCATTTTCCGACGGAGTCGAAGCCGCAGGGGTCAAGGCGTATACAATTTACAACCATATGTTGCTGCCCACGGTGTTTCGCAGCCCGGTTGAAGATTACCACCATCTTAAATCTGCGGTGCAGGTTTGGGATGTGTCTTGCGAACGGCAAGTAGAGCTGCGCGGGCCGGATGCGGGCCGCTTGATGCAGATGCTCACCCCGCGCGATCTGCGCGGTATGATGATAGGCCAGTGCTATTATGTGCCCATCGTGGATGAAACCGGAGGGATGCTGAATGATCCTGTGGCAGTGAAGCTGGCCGAAGATCGCTGGTGGATTTCCATCGCGGATTCGGACCTGCTGTACTGGGCCAAAGCGATTGCCCATGGCTGGCGGCTGGATGTGCTGGTGGACGAGCCGGATATTTCGCCTCTGGGCATTCAGGGGCCCAAGGCCGATGACCTGATGGCGCGGGTCTTTGGCGATGCTGTGCGCGATGTGCGTTTTTTCCGCTACGGTGTGTTTGATTTCCAGGGGCGCGATATGGTTATTGCGCGCTCGGGCTACTCTAAACAGGGGGGCTTTGAAATCTATGTTGAAGGCAGTGATATAGGAATGCCGCTTTGGAACGCTTTGTTTGAAGCGGGTAAGGATCTGGATGTGCATGCGGGTTGTCCCAACCTGATTGAGCGGATCGAAGGCGGGTTGCTGAGCTATGGCAACGACATGAACTCCAACAACACACCACATGAATGTGGGTTGGGAAAGTTCTGCAACACCCACACGGCGATTGGCTGCATTGGGCGCGATGCTTTGTTGCGCGTGGCCAAGGAAGGCCCGGTACAAAAGATATGTGCCATTGAAATTGATGGCCCTGACGTGCCTCCTTGTGATCGTTGGTGGACGATTGTTGCGAATGGCAAGCGGGTGGGGCGTATCAGCTCGGCCGCGTGGTCGCCGGATCATCAGACCAACGTGGCCATTGGCATGGTGCGCATGACCCATTGGGAGCCGGGCACCGAAGTGCATGTGGAGGCGCCTGATCAGCTTCGCCGCGCTGTGGTGCGCGATGCCTTTTGGGCGTAGTAGCACCAACTGAGATGATGAGAGCGGGAGCAGAGTTTTCGCGTTCTCCGGGATATTAATTGTCAGAAGAAACACTGGCGCAGACATGAAAGAGGATAGGCAATGTTCAAGGCACTTGTGGTTGAGAAAGACGACGAAAGCGGCAAGACAAGCGCCGAGGTGAAGACTTTGACGCTGGAGGATCTTCCGCATGCAGAGGTGACGGTTGCGGTTGAATACTCAACAGTCAACTACAAGGATGGTTTGTGCATCGGGCCGGGCGGCGGGCTGGTGCGCAAATACCCACATGTGCCCGGTATTGATTTTGCCGGCACGGTCGAG
>DFBW01000216.1:20268-24286 GCA_002366775.1 Roseovarius sp. UBA3070
TATTCCCAAAAAGCGCGGGTCAAAGCCGATTGGCTGGTGCCACTTCCGGATGGCCTGGACACACGCGCTGCGATGGCCGTGGGCACGGCTGGGTTTACCGCAATGCTGGCTATCATGGCGCTTGAGGATCACGGGCTAACACCGGGCAATGGCCCGGTTCTGGTGACGGGTGCCGCAGGTGGTGTCGGATCAGTTGCGACGGCAATTCTGGCCAATCTTGGCTACGATGTGGCCGGTGTGACCGGGCGGCCTGAAACGGGCGACTATCTGAAATCCCTGGGTGCCACCCAGATTGTGGCGCGCGACGAGATCAATGAGACCGTCAAGCGCCCGCTGGAAGCCGAGACCTGGGCCGGGTGTGTCGATGCCGTGGGCGGTGACATGCTGGCGCGGGTTCTGGGGCAGATGAAGTACGGCGCGTCGGTATCGGCGGTGGGGCTGGCCGGCGGTGCTGGCCTGCCTGCGACCGTTATCCCGTTTTTGTTGCGCGGGGTGAACCTGCTGGGCATCGACAGCGTAATGCAACCCTATGATAACCGGGTGCGGGCCTGGGCGCGGATTGCCAAAGACCTGCCGATGGACAAACTGGATGCGATGATTCAACCCGCCACCTTGAGCGATCTGCCACAGTTGGGCCGGGACATCCTCAAAGGACAGGTCAAGGGCCGGGTTGTTGTGGATGTGAACGCCTGATTTGGCATCTGATCTGATCATAAGAGCGGCGCGGGCCGAGGACTGGCCCGCGCTTTGGCCGATCCTGCGCGGGGTGATCCGTGCGGGCACGACCTATGCGATCGACTCTAAGATCACCGAAGAAGCTGCGCGCATAATGTGGATGGACGCGCCTCGGGCCACCTATCTGGTGGCGAAGGGCGATGAAATTCTGGGCACATATTACATCAAGACCAACCATGCCGGCGGTGGCGCGCATGTGTGCAACTGCGGCTACATGGTGGCCGAGTTGGCACGCGGGCAGGGGGTTGCGGCACAGATGTGCGTGCATTCGCAATCACAGGCGCTGGCACTGGGCTATTTGGCGATGCAGTTCAATCTGGTGCTGAGCACCAACATCGGCGCGATCCACCTGTGGGAGAAGCTGGGCTATGAGACCGTGGGGCTTTTGCCACGCGCATTCCAGCATCCAACCGAAGGATTGGTGGACGCGCGGGTCATGTACAAATGGCTTGAGGCGGGCTGAATACCCGAAGACCCACATCACGGGAAATCATGGTACGGGTCACGGGAATTGGCGGGATACCCGCTTGTCAGCCCCGAATCGTGCTGTGATCAAGTTGGAATTCGCCTGTTTTGGCGCATGGTTTTCACTGAAAAACCGCAGCCAGCACTGATAATCAAAAAAATCTGGGATTTGACGGGATAAAACTGCACCCCTCAGGCTGCACTACATGTTGTGTTTGCCTTGGCGTCTTTCCGCTAGGTAATGTGTTTTTGGGGTGAATTTCTCCACATCATGTTGATTTTCAGAGAGCTATAAAACAACATGATGTGCGCATTTCCCGAAAAAAGGTGTTGATTGCCATCAATTCCCATGGCATCCCTATACCTACGATGAGAACGGGACAGGGGCACCAAACGACCCCGAATATAAAAAACCCAAGGCAGGTTCATACAGGCATCCGCTTTCATCGAACGAAGAGATCCGGCGCGCGGGCGAGCAGACATCCCCCCAGGTGGCGCGCGCAGCTGGACACCCCGCCTAGCGCGGGACGAGGGCGGCGAATTGGGCAGTGGCAGCAGCTCAATTCGCCGTTTCCCGTTTTAGGGACAGAATTTTCGGGGGGGCAACAAAAGGGTGCACGGGACAGTGAGCCGCAGGTTCAGAGGTGAAAGCCACCACAAGGTGGATACGAAGGGCAGGGTGTCTATCCCGGCCTCGTTTCGCCGTGTGCTTGAGGCATCTGACCCGAACTGGCGCGAAGGCGACAGCCCCGAGTTGGTGATCGTATACGGAGATCACCGCCGCAATTACCTGGAATGCTATACTATGGAAGCGATCGAGGAGGTTGATACCAAGATCGACGCTCTGCCGCGTGGCTCCATGGAGCGCAAGATGCTTCAACGTCTGTTTCACGGGCAGTCCTTTCCGACCAGCGTAGATGAAACCGGGCGCTTGGTTCTGCCTGCAAAACTGCGCCAGAAGATCGAGTTGGACAATGAGGCGTTCTTTATCGCCGCCGGTGACACGTTTCAGATCTGGAAGACCGAGACATATGAGGCAGAGGAGTTGTCCAAGACCGAAGAATGGCTGGACGAGCTGCCCGATGATTTCGACCCGTTGGTTTACCTGGATAACGTAAAGGGGGAGTGAGCGATGGCGGCTTCAGCCCATACCCCCGATGATGCCCCACATATTCCTGTCCTGCTGCGCCCATTGCTGGCGGCTGTGGCCCCGGTGACGGGTGTCTGGCTGGATGGCACATTGGGCGCTGGTGGCTATACGCGTGGCTTGCTTGAGGCCGGTGCCGACAAGGTGATCGGCGTGGATCGTGACCCTCTGGCGCTGGAGCTGGCCAAGACCTGGGCCGCGGCCTACGGTGATCGCGTGCAGCTGGTGCAGGCGGTTTTTTCCCAGATGGACGAGGTGGCCAGCGATCTGGACGGTGTTGTTCTGGATTTGGGCGTATCCTCGATGCAGCTGGACCTTGCTGAACGTGGGTTTTCATTCATGCGGGACGGGCCGCTGGATATGCGGATGAGCCAGGACGGGCGCTCGGCTGCTGATCTGGTCAATGAGCTGGGCGAAGCAGAACTGGCTGATATCCTTTATTTATATGGCGAGGAGCGCGCAAGCCGCCGGATTGCCCGCGCGATTGTGCGGGAACGTGAGGCCACGCCCATTACCACGACATTGCGCTTGGCGGGGATTGTTGAGGGCTGTTTGCCGCGCTCCAAACCCGGCCAGGCCCATCCTGCCACGCGCAGCTTTCAGGCGCTCAGGATTGCGGTAAATGATGAATACGGCGAGTTGATCGGCGGGCTTGAGGCTGCTGAACGCGCGCTGAAGCCCGGAGGGCAGTTGGCTGTTGTGACGTTTCACTCGGTTGAGGACCGGATGGTTAAACGGTTTTTGACGCAGCGCTCGGGCGGGGGGGGCGGCGGCAGTCGCCACGCACCTGAAGTGACCCGCGAAGCACCGCAGTTCACCTTGAAAAGCCGCAAGGCTATTGGCCCGGATGACCGCGAGCTGGCGGAAAATCCACGCTCCCGCAGTGCCAAATTGCGCGTCGCCACAAGAACAGATGCCGCACCCGGAGTGACGGATCGCAAATCCATCGGCCAGCCGATGCTGAAGGGGGAAAGATAATGCGCAGCCTGTTTGTTGTGTTGACGGCAGTGGCTGTCATTGCCCTGGCTTTCTGGGCCTATCGAGAGAACTACGAGACCCAGGCCGCCCAATCTGAGGCCCAGGGCATTCAGAATGATATTGCAGGCGCGCGCCAGCGTTTGCGCGTGCTGAATGCCGAATGGGCCTATCTGAACCGGCCCCAGCGGCTGCGTGATCTGGCGGATTTGAATTTCGAAAAACTGGGCCTTTTGCCCCTGCGCCCCGAGCAGTTTGGCAAGATTGATCAGGTGACCTTTCCGCCGGTTGAGTTGAACGGGCATTTGCCAATCACCAACCCCGTGGACGTATCCAACATGGAGCAACAGCCATGATCCGAACACCGTTGCGTCCTTTGGCGCGTATTCTTCAGGCCCGCGCCAAGGGTGAAAACCCCGATGCGATTGAGCGCGAAAACCTGCGCCTGCGCCACGAAGAACAACGTGATCGCGCGCGCAAGCGGGCCGAAAGCCGATTGCTGGTGCTGGGGGTTTTCTTTTTTGCGGCCTTCGCTGTCATCGGTGGACGCATGGGCGTGTTGGCCAATACCGAGCCATCAGAGCCACGCGCGTCGGTTGCGGGTGCGGATATTCTGGCGCAGCGCGCAGATATTGTGGATCGCAAGGGCCGCATTCTGGCGACGAATTTTGAAACCCACAGCCTTTACGCCCAGCC
>DFBW01000290.1 GCA_002366775.1 Roseovarius sp. UBA3070
TGCTCGATGCTCCGATTAGCAAGGATACCACCGACCGGAGGCTGGATGCCCTGGTGCGCCGCCATGCAAAGGCGGGCAATGCGGGTATCCAACTGCTGAACCTGATTGGCGGGCAGGCTGAAAACCTGTTGGACCGCTTGCCAGCGGATATGCGTGCGCGCCTTGGTGACGGTACAGAGCAAGCGCTGACTTTGGCGATGGGGGCTGCGCAACGGTCACGCGGGGTGGTGGGCGAACAACCGGGATGGCTTAGCCGGGCGGTGACCACGGCCATGGGGGCGGCCGGTGGATTTGGCGGGCTGCCAAGCGCCATGGCCGAATTGCCAGTGACCACAACCATTTTGCTGCGCGCCATTCAGGACGTGGCGTGTGAACACGGCTTTGATCCATCCGAGGAAGGTGTGCAATTTGATTGCATCCAAATATTTGCCGCTGCCGGGCCGATGGGCCAGGATGATGGTGCCGATCTGGCCTTTCTGGGCACGCGTGTCACGGTGACCGGGGCTGCTGTACAAAGCCTGATCGCCAAAGTTGCCCCTCGTTTGGCCACGGTTTTGGGGCAAAAACTGGCGGCCCAGGCAGTGCCAGTATTGGGGGCTGCTGCTGGGGCGGCTACGAACTATGCCTATACCAGCTATTATCAACAGATGGCCCATGTGCATTTTGGCCTGCGCCGTCTGGCAGCTGATGCGGGGCAAGATCATCCAGCCTTGGTCGATGAATTTCGCAAGCGTGCGGCGGTGCCGGTGAGGCGGGCGTAAGGTTAAACCGCCCTCACAACTTGCCACGCAGATAATCCAACACCACCGGGCGCACAGTTTGATCGCCACGATCGCGGGCGGCGTGGATGATCTCGCGCAGCTCATCCAGATTTGACCGTCGCAATACCGATTTCACCGGTCCGATTGAGGCCGGGCGCATTGATAATGTCCGCAGGCCGATGGCGGCAAAGCAGGCCGCTTCAACCGGGCGGCCGGCATCCTCGCCACAAAAGGACAGGGGTGTGCCGGTGGCCTCGCATCGCTGGACGATCTGCTCCAGAAAGCTCAGGAAACTGACGTTCAGGGTATCATAGCGTCGCCGCACGCGCTCGTTCTCGCGGTCGGCGGCAAAGAAAAACTGCTTTAAGTCATTGCCACCAATGGATAAAAATCCAACGTCCTCAAAGAATTTTTCAGGTGCATAAGCCAAAGAGGGTGTCTCAAGCATTGCGCCGACTTCCAGTGAGGCGGGCAGGGGGTGGCCCAGAATTTTCTCGCGCGCGATGGCCTTGTCTAACTCGGCACAGGCGTTTGCATATTCCTCCAGTTGGGCCACGAAAGGGAACATCACCGTCAACGGGCGGCCCTTGGCGGCGCGCAACAAAGCCTGCAATTGCATCCGCATCACGCCGGGTTTGTCCAAGCCCACACGAATGGCGCGCCAGCCCATCGCCGGGTTCGGCTCGTCATTTGGTTTCATATAGGGCAGCACTTTGTCTGACCCGATATCAAGGGTGCGGAACACCACGCGTTTGCCCTGGGCGGCATCCATCACCCGTGAATACAGCTGACTCAGCTCAGCGCGTTTGGGCATCTGGTTGCGGACCAGAAATTGCAGCTCGGTGCGGAACAGGCCAACACCCTCGGCGGAGGAGCTTTCCAGGCTGGGCAGATCGGCCATGAGGCCTGCGTTCATATGCAGCTTTATGCGGGTGCCATCCAGGGTTTGGGCCGGTTTGTCACGGATTGAGGTATAGCGTTCCTGCGCCTGCGCCTGCATCGCCATCTTATCACGAAAGGCGCTGATCACAGTGTCTTCGGGGCGCAGATGCACCACGCCCTGATCGCCATCCACCAGCACAAAATCACCATTCAGCGCTTCGGTGGTCACGCGGTTTGCATGGATCACTAACGGAATGGCCAACGCGCGCGCCACGATGGCCGCATGTGAGCCGACGGAGCCTTCTTCCAATACGATCCCTTTGAGGTTGCGGCCATAATCCAGCAGCTCTGCAGGACCGATGTTGCGGGCAATCAGAATGGGATCGGCGGGCATTTCCGCCCCGGTTTGCGAGCCTTGACCCGTTAGAATGCGCAACAGCCGGTTGGACAGATCATCCAGATCATGCAGCCGGTCGCGCAGATAATTGTCGCTGACCTGGCTCATGCGGGATCGTGCTGTGCTTTGTTCTTTCTCAACGGCGGCTTCTGCGCTCAGGCCGCGGCCAATGTCTTTTTCTATGCGCCGCATCCAACCTTTGGAGTTGGCAAACATCCGGTAGACTTCCAACACCTGGAGCTGATCTTTGTCGCCGCCTTTGGCGGAAAAAAGCATCTTGTCCACGCCGACGCGCAATTCCTCGACGGCCTCATTCAGGCGGTCCAACTCGCGGGCTGGATCGTCGGCAAAGGGATTGGTGACCACCACGCGTGGTTCGTGCAGCCAGACATGACCGCGCGCAGCCCCTTCCTGGCCGGTGGCCCCCTGAAACAACACGGGTTGCTGGTGGCGGGCTGACAGGGCTGCGCCCTCGCCCACAAAGGCGCCCAGTTCAGTCATCTCAGCCAGCACCATGGCCGCTACCTCGGTGACATAGACCTCTTCTTCGGAATACTGTCGCGCCTCTTTGGATTGCACGACCAAAACGCCCAACATCTCACCCAGCCGTTGCAATGGCACGCCCAGAAACGAGGAATAGGCTTCCTCGCCGGTTTCTGGCATGAAGCGGAAGCCATGTGTGCCGGGGGCGTCATCGGTGTTGGTGATCTCGCCGGTGCGGGCCACACGACCGACAAGGCCCTCGCCCAGACGCATACGGGTTTCGTGCACCGCTTCGGGGTTCAGGCCGCGCGTCGCACATAGCTCCAGCGTATCAGAGTCACGAAACAGGTAGATCGAGCACACATCCGAGTGCATTTCTTCGGCAATTAATTGTGTGATTTGGTCCAGCCGGGTTTGACCGCCAGCATCCTCCGCCATGACCTCGCGCAAGCGGCCAAGCAGTTTTCGGCTGTCTGTTTCGCGTGTCGTGGCCATGTCGGGTCTATCCCTGTTTGGTGTCCGAAAATCCCTACGGACCGTACAGCTATAGATCATATACCGCGGGCAAGCGAAACGGAAAATGGGTTCGTCATCAGCCGAAAGGCTCGCGATGCACCTTTTGGGCGTATATTTCAGGCACAATTGTTTGTATTTTGGGCCTAAGCCGCTTTTTCCAGCTCAAACACATCGTGCAGCGCCTGCACCGCCAGTTCCATGTACTTGCGATCAATCAGCACCGAAATCTTGATTTCCGATGTGGCGATAACTTTGATGTTTACGCCTTCGTCTGACAGGGTTTTGAACATCTTGGCGGCCACACCTGACTGGCTGCGCATGCCGATGCCCACAGCCGATACCTTGGCCACATCCGTGTCGGCAATCAGATCGTGATAGTTGATTTCGCCGCTTTCTTTGGCGCCATTCAATGCCTGTTCAGCCCGCTTTACCTGATCGGTCGGGCACGAGAAGGTCATATCAGTGCGGCCTTCTTCGGCGATGTTCTGGATGATCATGTCTACGTTCACGCCTGCATCCGACAGTGGCCCGAAGATGGCAGCGGCAATACCGGGGCGATCCGCGACCGACACCAGCGTCATTTTGGCTTCATCTCGGGAATAGGCGATGCCGCTCACTACATTTGATTCCACGATATCCTCCTCGTCGCAGACCAGAGTTCCTGCGTTATCCGATTGTTCTTCGAAACTGCTCAGCACGCGCAGTTTGACATTATACCGCATCGCCAATTCAACCGATCGGGTCTGCAACACTTTGGCCCCAAGCGAGGCGAGTTCCAGCATTTCCTCAAACGCGATCTTGTCGAGTTTGCGGGCCTTGGATGCGATGCGTGGATCGGTGGTATAGACCCCGTCCACATCTGTGTAGATATCGCAACGCTCGGCCTCAAAAGCGGCGGCAAAGGCCACAGCTGTGGTGTCTGACCCGCCGCGCCCCAACGTGGTAATCCGACCCTCGGGGCTGATGCCCTGAAACCCTGCGACCACAGCCACGCGCATGCCTTCGCCAAATTTGGCGTTGATGTTGTCGGTCGGAATTTCTTCGATCCGGGCGGCAGAATGGGCGCTGTTGGTTTTCAGGGGCACTTGCCAGCCCTGCCAGCTGCGCGCAGGCACGTCCATTTCCTGCAATGTCAGCGCCATCAGCCCTGCGGTCACTGTCTCGCCCGAGGACAGGATGGCATCATATTCGCGCGCGTCATACATGGGCGACGTTTCATTGACCCAACCTACCAACTCATTGGTTTTGCCGGACATTGCCGAAACGATGACAATGACATCATAGCCTTTGGCCACCTCAACGCCCACGCGTTTGGCCGCGCGGCGGATGCGATCAATATTGGCCACTGAAGTGCCACCGAATTTCATAACAAGAACGGGCATGGGGTGCGTCCTGATACCTTAGGTCGCGCGGGGTTTACGCGGCTGCGTGGCTGAGGGCAAGGGGCAAGCGCGTGCCCGACCGTGCCGAAGCCGTCCGAAGGGGCGTTAGTCTAATAGGGATGTGCCTGCCCATCCCAGGTTTCAAAACAGCCGGTTGTGGCCATGGACAACTGCGCAAAGCGTGACTTCAGCCCGTCGGTGGCCTCGTCAACGCTGATGTCGGCACTGTCACCCCCCATATCGGTGCGCACCCAACCGGGGTGATAGATCCCTACGGCAATGCCTTCAGGCCTTAGGTCTGCTGCCAGATTCCGCCCGAGATTCAGCGCCGCCGCTTTGGATGCGCGGTAGATATAGCTGCCACCGGGCGCACGTTCATGGCTGGCCATCGTACTGGAAATAATGGCGATTTTGCCGGATTTTGCTGCGCGCAAATTGGGTAACAGCGCCTGCACACTCAGGAACACACCCATCACATTGGCGGCAAAGCTGTCGGCCCACATTTGCGCGCGATAGCCGCCGTCCAGGGATTGACCTTTGTCCAGATAGACCCCGGCATTGCAAATCAGCAGATCAATCGGCTGGCCTTTTAATTTGGCCGCCAAGGCGGTGTGTTGCGCAGGATCGGTCACATCCAATACCTCGCCCCCATTGGGGGTGCGGGCTGTGGCGGTGACAGTGTCCCCATCACGCCGGTATTTATCAGCCAGAGCCAAGCCAATCCCGCGATTGGCCCCGGTAATCAACACATGCATCATGGACATCCTTCAGTTGGTTTTGCGCGTCGGGGTGAAGGGCAGGGGTGTCACCGGCACCCCATCTTCGATCAGTTTGCGCGCCTCTTCGGGCTTGGCCTCGCCAAAAATCGCGCGTTCAGGTGAGGTGCCGTCATGAATGTCCCGCGCCTCGCGGGCAAAGTTCATGCCGACATATTCCGAATTATCCTCAATCTTTTTGCGGATATCGGCCAGCGCTTGTTCTGCGGGGTTGTCCGCGCCGGTCAATGTTGGAACAGGGGCCTCACCGCTGGATTTGCTATCGCTTATTTGCGGGGCCATCATGGCCTTTTCCAACTCGGTTGATCCGCAAACTGCACAGCTTACCAGCTTTGCCTTTAACAATTTGTCGAATGCATCAGAGGATTGAAACCAGCTGTCGAACCGGTGATCCTGGCTACATTTAAGGGTGAACTGGATCATGGGTTTAACCTAAGTGAACATGTTGGTTTACATAAACCATCGCTACCAGAGTTCAAGCAAGTGAACAAAGCCCTAACGCTTGAGCATGGCCGGATCAAATTTCAGCAGGATATGCGCAAGCTCAGGTTCGCTGACACGCGCAGCGGCTTGTTTTGGGCTAAACCACTTGCGCTTGCGCTGGCCCATTTCCGGAAATTTTTGCGCCAGCGATTTGACTTTGACCGCATAGACCATCGCCACACACGGCAAGCCACCTTCGCCATCAACAAACTTCTGATAGGAATAAAGCCCCAAACTGCGAGAGCGCAGCGAGCCAATCACGCCGGCCTCTTCCCAGGCTTCGGTCATCGCGCTTTCGCCAGGTGTCTTGCCGTCCATTGGCCAACCTTTGGGAATAATCCATCGTTTGGTTCTGCGGCTGGTGACAAGCAAAATCTCAGGCTTGCCCTTGGTGACACGATAGCACAGCGCAGCAAATTGCGTGCGTACGTCACGCTTGCTGCTTTCTTGCAGAAATATCGGCTCTTGCTGTGACGTTTGCACCGTCATGATCCTGCGCCCTTGGACTGCTCTATTGATTGGGCTTGTTATATGAATATGAGTTAAACTTTGTGCAAAATCCAGTGCGCTGTGGGCAGAAATGTGAAAACATGCGGAAACGAGGACAAACTTCGACACATACGGCAGACAGCGGAAATCCCTTGCGCCGGTTCGCGCGTTGCGGAATACTTTGCTGATGCTTCGGTTTTTTCGTATATTTGCAGGGGCTTGCGCCCTTATGTTTATGCACTCCTTGGCCTCGGCCGGGGAAAGGTTGACCATTTTTGCCGCCGCCTCGTTGAAGGGGGCGCTGGATCAGGTGCTCGTCCTTTATGATCGCCCTGTCACCGTGTCCTATGGTGGCAGCGGGCTGATCGCGCGGCAGGTTGCCTTAGGGGCGCCTGCTGATGTGGTGATCCTGGCCAATCAAAACTGGATGGATTGGCTGACATCTCAGGGGCAGCCAAAGATATTGACGGAAAAAGCATTTCTTGGAAATTCTTTGGTGATGGTCGCTCCCGTTGGGTCTGCGCCGCTGGCTCGGGTGTCACAGGATACGATGTTGGGCAGGCTTGGCGATGGCCGCCTTGCTATTGGAATGACACAAAGTGTTCCCGCAGGGATTTACGCTCGCCAATGGTTGGAACGCTCCGGGCTTTGGCCGGAATTGGAGCCGAGGTTGGCAGAAACGGACAATGTCCGCGCTGCGTTGGCTTTGGTTGCGCGTGGCGAGGCTCCTTTGGGGGTTGTCTATGCCAGTGATGCTCAAGCGGATACGGCTGTGCAGGTGGTGTATGAGATCCCGCCAGAGCTGCATGACCCGATCGTGTACCCGATCACAGTGATCGACAATAGCAACGCGGTGTTAGCCACTGATCTTGCAGAATTTATATCCAGTGCGCAGTCGATAGAAATCTTCGTGAATCACGGGTTCAGCCCGGTGGAGTCTGCGCCATGAGCCTGCGCCCCGAAGAATGGGCCGCCCTCGTGCTGTCCCTCAAGGTTTCGCTCTGGGCGGTCGCGCTCAGCCTGCCGTTGGCGGTGTTGGTGGCGTATCTTTTGGCCCGGCGCGAGTTCCCCGGCAAAGGTTTGCTGAGCGCAGTCGTGCATGTGCCGCTTGTCTTGCCGCCCGTTGTAACGGGTTATTTGTTACTGCTGACATTCGGGCGCAACGGGGCTGTCGGTCGCTGGCTTGAGGATACGCTTGGCCTAGTGCTGGCATTCCGTTGGACGGGGGCCGCGCTGGCGGCGGCAATCATGGGATTTCCTTTGATGGTCAGGGCAATACGCCTCGCAGTTGAAGCGGTCGATCCGCGATTGGAGGAGGCAGCCGCCACTTTGGGTGCGCCTCCTGTGGCGCGGTTTGTCTTTGTTACCTTGCCGTTGATTTCCCCAGGCATCCTGGCCGGCGCCGTGTTGGGATTTGCCAAGGCGATGGGTGAATTTGGGGCCACGATCACCTTTGTGGCCAACATTCCCGGCCAGACTCAAACGCTGCCTTCTGCGATCTATGCCTTCCTGCAGGTGCCCGGCGCCGAGACCGCAGCGATGCGGCTGGTCATATTGTCATTGGTGGTGGCCATCGGGGCTGTTGTGATATCCGAGTGGTTGTCAAAGCGGGTTGCCGCAAGGATTGGGCGAACATGAAGATGCGCGTTGATCTGACCCAAACATATGGCGATTTCAAGTTGGACGTGGCCTTTGAAACAGGCCCGGGCGTAACGGCGATATTTGGCCCTTCGGGTTCAGGAAAAACAACTATTATCAAAATGATCGCAGGCCTTGTTCATCCGGATGAGGGCCGTGTTAGCATGGATGAAACCGTGTTGTTGGACAGTTCTAAGCGGCAATCCGTTGCAGTCCATAAACGCCGCATTGGCTATGTGTTTCAGGATGGTCGGCTGTTTCCGCATCTAAGCGTTGCACGCAACATCCGGTTTGGCGGGAGATTCACCAAAACACCGGGTGCGACGCCCGAGAGCAGCGTTGTTGAACTGCTCGGCCTTGGGCCATTGATGCACCGTTTGCCCGGTGATTTGTCCGGAGGAGAGCGCCAACGAGTGGCGCTTGCCCGCGCTCTGCTGTCCTCTCCTCGATTGTTGTTGATGGACGAACCGTTGGCGGCTTTGGATGGGCCGCGCAAAGATGAGGTGCTGCCCTATCTGGAGGCGCTGCGTGATGAAACCGGCGTGCCGATCCTTTATGTCAGCCATTCGGTAGATGAGGTTGCACGATTGGCCGAGCATCTGATCCTGCTTCGGGATGGCAAGATTATGCTGTCCGGGCCAACCCATGAATTGCTGAGCAAGCCCGAGGCGCTGCCCTTTGTGGGCGTGCGCGATGCCGGGTCTGTCTTGCACGCAACGGTGGTGAAACATGACGCTGACGGTCTGTCACAACTGTCTATATCGGGCGGCACATTGGTGTTGCCGGGTATTGATGCCGATGTCGGAGAAACCCTTGTTATCAGGATATTGGCGCAAGATGTTCTTATCTCACTTGAGGAGCCAAAAGGGCTGTCATCCCGCAATATCCTGCCTGCGATTGTGATGTCTTTGCACAAAGGACATGGGCCCGGAGTGGCCGTTTCTTTGCGGTTGGGCGAGGATACGTTACTGGCGCGCGTCACTGCGCGCGCTGCGCAGGAGCTGCAATTGCGTCCGGAGTTGTCTTGCTATGCAATCGTCAAGGCCACGACGGTGCCGCGCAGCAGCATTGGACACATCAGAAACAAACCTATCTGATATTCGTCACTCGGTTTTCATGTTTCAACGCGGGGGTTATGAGCAAGCTCTCCGTTTTAGTTGTACATACCGAACATTTTTTGAGCTTATCCACAGATACATCGCAGGCGCAGAAACTGGACGATGATCGACAGAAAAATGCGCTGAAGGCTCCTCGGCCTCATTTGATGCTTACACTTTGTTAAGGAACTGTCTGATCCTAAGCGATAATAGTGACTTATCCACAGGTTTACCCCTTGGCTGTGGTCGCGCTGATCCCGTAAGTACCGCAGCAATGCCCGATTGACCTAGCTTTGCTCACTGATTACTGATTAAAAACCTCAGACAAAGAAGTAACCGGTCCTCATGACAGAACGCCTGCTTTCCTTCTCGGCCTGGTTGGCTGTGGCGATTTGCGTTGTGCCGATCATTGCGGCGGCTGTATCGGCGCTCTCGGGTGATCTTGAAACCTGGAGCAAAATCTTGTCTTCAGTCCTGCCACGCTATGCGATGAATACGCTGGTTCTTGTGATGATCGTCGGAGTTTCGGCTGCTGTGATCGGGTCGGTCACGGCCTGGCTGGTGACAGTTTATCAATTCCCCGGCAAGCGCGTGCTTGAGGTGGCCTTGGCCCTGCCGTTGGCCTTTCCGGCCTATGTGCTGGCGTATGCCTATACCTATTTGCTGGATCATCCGGGCCCGGTACAAACCTTGCTGCGCACGGTGATGGATTGGGGGCCGCGCGAGTATTGGTTCCCGGAAATCCGCTCGCTCGGGGGGGCGGCGGCGATGCTGACGATTGTGCTTTATCCTTATGTCTATTTGCTGGCGCGGGCCTCTTTCAAACAACAAAGCGCCAATGCCTTTTTGGTGGCGCGCACCTTGGGGCGTTCACCCTTCAGCGCGTTTTGGCGCGTGTCCCTGCCGATGGCACGCCCGGCAATCGCGGGGGGGGCCTTGCTGGCGGTGATGGAGACCATCTCAGACTATGGCACTGTTGCATTTTTCAATGTGCAGACCTTTGCAACTGGTATCTACCAAAGCTGGTTTTCGCTGGGTGATCGCCCGGCGGCTGCACAGCTTTCGTTATGTTTGCTGAGCTTTGCATTGCTGCTGGCCGGGTTGGAACGTGCGCAGCGTGGCAAGGTGAAAACCGCGGGCAAAGGTGTACGTTTTGAACAAGTTGAACGGCCTCAGTTGACGGGCATCGCCGGTTGGGGGGCAACACTGGTTTGCCTGCTGCCGGTCATGCTGGGGTTCATCATTCCGGTCATGATGCTGGGCTGGATGGCGATCGGATCTGGCCAGAGCATTCTGGACCCTCGGTATCTGGACCTGATGCGCAATTCGGGACTGCTGGCCGGTATTGCGGCAGGCGTCACGGTTCTCGGAGCGATTGCAATCGGGTATCGGGCACGAATGCGCCCGGGCAAATCCTCGCGTTGGATGGTGATTGCCGCCGGGCTTGGCTATGCGGTGCCCGGTGGGGTGATTGCCGTGGGGCTGATGATGCCGATGGCGGCGTTGGACAATGCGATTGACGCGGTGATGGAGGCGCAGTTTGGCATCAACACGGGCCTTTTGATCACCGGATCAATCTGGCTGATGGTGCTGGCATATATGGTGCGCTTCATGGCGGCGGCCCTCAACGCATATGACAGTGGTATGGCCACGGTGCCGGGGCATTATGATGCCATTGCACGCTCACTTGGCAAATCAGGCCCAAAGGTCTTGTGGTTGGTGCATCTGCCTGTGGCCCGCACCAGCGTTTTGACGGCGCTGTTGATCGTCTTTGTAGATGTGATGAAAGAGTTGCCAGCCACGTTGATCCTGCATCCGTTCAACTTTTCAACATTGGCGGTACAGGCGCATCGCTTGGCCTCGGATGAACGGCTGTATGAAGCGGCGGTGCCGTCACTGACGCTTGTGGCGTTTGGGTTGTTGCCGGTGGCATTGTTGCTGCGCTCCATTGGACGGGGCAGGGTATAAAAGGCTGATTTCAAATGACGAAAAGGGCGCCCAAACAAGGCGCCCTTTGGTAATTTCTGCTGGTCGATCGCTTAGTTCGTGCAGGGGATTTTGCTTTCCACAACCTCGCCACCACGGTTGGTGCGGATCGTGCAAACCTTATCGGCCTCTTTCACGGCGGCCACTTCGGCGGCGGCCAATCCCAACAAACGATGCTGATCAACTTCGATGATTTCGGCGACAGTATCATCCATCACACCAACCAGCGACAAGGACAAACGCCCGGTTGCCTGGGCCTGTGCCAATGCTGCCACCTGTTGTGGTTTGGCCGATACGGTCACGGTGCGGGCCACTCTGGCCCCCGAAACATCACCATTGGCTTTTTGGTCCACGGCGATCAGTTTGACGCCAGTTTCGATCAGCTTGGTCACATTGCCGGTTGAATTGGCTTCGGTGCGCACGTTTTCACCGCCCACTCGGCCTGTCCAATATACATCGACATGATCACCAGGGCGCAAGAAGCCCGACACACCGCTTGAGACATCAACCTTGATCGCAAAGGCACGCATACCGCGCTCAAGTTTCGAGGTCAGGCCAGCTTCTTCACCGGGGCCGGTGACTTTGATTGCCAGCACGGGTTCAAATTTCTCCATGGCCCGCAGAACACTGCGCGGCTCATCTTCGCCTTCCGGCCACAGATCTTCTTCGGTCAGGAAGTGACCCGCAGGCAAATAACGCTTGGGATAACTGATGACGGCAGCATCCTTTTTCATCAAAGGCTGACCGTATTTCAACGGGCGTGTAGCCACATAAATGTCCACCACTTCAATTACAGGCGAACGCTGCGAGCGCTCTTTTGCCAATTCGCTCTGGTAGCCCTCAATATAGCTTTTTGCCATGTAAACGGCAAAACCGGCCAGCCCAAGACCCAGTACCAGCACAAGTCCAAACACCAGTCGCATGGGTTTTCCTTTCGGGTTTCTGCTCATGACGCGCATTGTTGCGCGGTATTATTTGTTTTGATCGCACATGATTGTGGCGAAATAGG
>DFBW01000095.1:0-10074 GCA_002366775.1 Roseovarius sp. UBA3070
CATTGGCCTCAATTGTTTTGTTGTGGCCGGGGTGCGGGATGACCTGACCGTACAGGATGTGTTCAAAGGCGTGACCCCGTTTTTCATTGCCGATGCGGTCACTATTGCGCTGCTTGTGGCGTTTCCTGCCATTGTCCTGTGGCTTCCCAGCTTGGCGTAATCTAAATTTGATGTGCGGCTACATTGCCTTTGATCTGTGCTCCAAGGCGATGCAGGTATCAACACATCGCCGTTCCCTCTATGTAATGCACCCCTCCTGCACCCCGGATCCGCTTGGCACTGGGGCGCGGGCCGATTAAACTGAGCCAGCGCAATGGGGGCTCATACATGACGGCAGTGGCCGCAGACATCAAGAAAGGTCGCAAATTTGACCAGGTGCTGGAAGGCGCCCGGCAAATTTTTATGCGCGACGGATTTGAAGGCGCCAGTGTCGATGAAATCGCCCCTGCGGCTCAGGTGTCAAAGGCGACGCTGTACAGCTATTTTCCTGATAAGCGTGTGCTGTTCTCAGAAGTGGCGCGCATGGAATGCAACCGCCAGGCCTCCATCGCGCTGAAGGTGATTAACGACAACGCATCCATAGAAACGGTGCTGCGCGAAGCGGCAGACCGCGTGGTCCGCATCTTTCTGTCAGATTTTGGCCAACAGGTGTTTCGTATTTGTGTGTCTGAATCTCATCGCTTCCCCGAATTGGGCGCGCGCTTTTATGAGTCTGGCCCAGCGCTGTTGCATCAACGCATGGGGGCAATCCTGCAACGCCATGTGGATTGTGGGGACTTGAAAATTGACGACATGGATCTGGCCACCGCACAATTTGGCGAACTGTGCAAAAGTGATCTCTTTGTGCGTTGCCTGTGTGGCGTGCCATGCAGTTGCACCGAGGCCGATATAGAGCGTATCGTCACCGGTGTGGTTGATATGTTCCTCGCCCGGTACAAGGCTTAGGCACCCGCCCGCAATGCCGGAGCCTCCGGCGGGGATATTTCAAGCAAGAAGATGGGGTCACCCCCCTGTTTCAACAATCGCTTTGGCAAGGATCGGTATTGTATCGGCAGTGAGCCCTGCCACATTGATGCGGCTGTCACCCACCATATAGATGCCGTGATCGGTGCGCAGTGACTCAACCACCTGCGGGCTGAGCCCAAGGCGCGAGAACATGCCGCGATGTTGGGCAATAAAGCCGAAACGATCAGACCCGGTGAGGCGTTGCAATTCGCCCGCCAACTGCTCGCGCAGGCTGAGCATTCCTTTGCGCACGTCCTCAAGTTCGGACTGCCAATCGGCCCGCAAACTGGCATCATTCAACACCATGCTGACCAGCCGCGCACCGTGATCGGGCGGAAAGGAATAGGTCTGCCGGTTGAGGTGCGACAGGTTGCTTTGGGTCAGCGCCTTTTGCGCATCGTCCTGACACACCACCATCGTGATGCCGGTGCGTTCACGGTAAATGCCAAAGTTCTTTGAACAACTGGCGGCGATCAGAACCTCATCACAAGACTTGGCCACAAGACGGGTGCCGGCGGCGTCCTCCTCAAGCCCATCGCCAAAACCCTGATAGGCGATGTCGATCATCGGGATGGCACCTTTGGCGTTCATCACCTTGATCACCGCTTGCCATTCCGGCAATGTCAGGTTGGCGCCGGTTGGGTTGTGGCAGCAGCCGTGCAACAGCACCACATCGCCGGGGCGCAGTGCATCAAGATCCGCCAACATACCGTTGAAATCCACAGCACCTGTTTCAGTATCAAAATACCGATAAGCGATGGTTTCAATTCCCAGATGTCTGAGGATGCTCAGATGGTTTGGCCAGGTCGGGTCCGACACGAAAACCCGCGCCGATGGGTTGGCAAGCAACACCAGATCAAACGCCTGTCTCACAGCCCCGGTACCACCCGGTGTGGCGCAAGTGGCCACTGTACTGCGCGGCACGCAATCATCCAACACAAGGGTTGCCATGGCATCGCAAAATGCCGGATCACCCGTCAGTGCCACATAGCTTTTGGAGGTTTCTTCCTCCCACAGCTGCTTTTCTGCCGCTTTGACGGCGCGCATAACAGGCGTATGCCCCGAGGCATCTTTATAGACGCCGACACCAAGGTCGATTTTCGACGTGCGTGCATCAGCGCGATACATCCGCATCAGATCAAGGATCTTATCTGTGGGTTGTTCGGGCAATTGGCTCAGCATCAATTTTCTCCTGTGGCGACAGGCAGGGTGGCGAACGCCCCCCATTCGGTCCAAGATCCATCATAAAGCGCGTGATCGGTTTTGCCGATCCTCTCAAGGGCGAGGTTGATCACCGTTGCGGTCAAACCCGACCCGCATGAGGTGATGACAGGTTTGCCCATGTCCACCCCCGCGGCCTCAAACACGGCGCGCAAGTCATCGGGGGATTTCATGGTGGCATCGCCATTCAACAAATCAGTGTACGGCACATTTTTTGCGCCCGGAATGTGACCACCGCGCAGCCCTTCGCGCGGCTCAGGCTCAGTGCCCGCAAACCGGCCAGCCGAACGGGCATCAAGAATTTCATAATCCTGCAACTTGGAGGCTGCAGAAACCTGTGTCACATCCTTGATCATATGGTTCTGGCGGCGCACCGTCATGTGACGATCACGGATGATCGGGGGCATATCCTCAATGGCGCGGCCCTCGGCCTGCCACTTCGGAAAACCGCCGTCCAACACAGCGATGTTGTCTTGCCCCATCAACCGAAACAGCCACCAAACGCGAGCGGCTGAAAACAGGCCCATGCCGTCATAGACGACCACCTGATGGCCATCCCCTACGCCCAGCTTACGCAGCCGGGACATAAATTTTTCGGTTGGTGGTGCCATATGGGGCAACTCAGACCGGTGATCCGAGATGTCATCAATGTCAAAGAACCGCGCGCCGGGAATATGTGCTGCGTCATATTCCGCGCGCCCGTCGCGACCCGCCGAAGGCAAAAAACAGCTTCCGTCCAGAATGCGCAAATCAGGATCTTTGAGATGCTTGGCCAACCAATCAGTTGAAACCAGTGTTTTCGGATCATCCTGTGCCATGGGCAGCCCCCGTATAAATCGCTCTCTGACTACATCCGTCGTGGGCGAAGGGCAAGGCTGTCTATGGTGGCCAGAAGACAAGAAAAAACCCGCGCGACCTTTTGTCGGCACGCGGGTCTGGGTCTTTAGAATGCAGTAGGGGTTTATTTGGCCATCGCGTTTTTAACGAGGCCGATCACAGCCATCAGCACACCGCCGCCAATACCGCCCGATGCGACCTGGCCGATGATTGAGCCGATATCCATACCACCCCCGGCCATACCGCCTGCACCCAGCATCGACAGCACCTGACCACCAATGCCACCGCCCACAATACCAGCGATCGAATTTCCCAGCACTCCGAGATTCAGATTCTTCATCACGCCACCGGCCACGTTGCCGCCAACTGCGCCTGAAAGCAAACCAATCAGAAGTTCCATTTATCTTCCTTCCCGTAAAACAAGCCCTGTTCACAACACCTGCCCAAGCCGGACCCACCCACTCCAGACAAGCCTAATAATAAGGGCATCGGGAATTTTAACCAAAGGGGAAAATTATGGGGTCTATTCCCCGTGGCGCAAAAGCCTCTGCTTCTGGCGGCCCCAGTCACGTTTGGCGTCTGAGGCGCGTTTGTCGTGGTTTTTCTTACCCTTAGCGATGCCCAGCTTGATTTTCGCCATCCCGCGATGGTTGAAATACAGCACCAGCGGGACCAGCGTCATGCCTTTGCGTTGCGTCTCATTCCACAATCGCGCCAGCTCTTTTCGTGAAACCAGCAGCTTGCGGCGGCGCTTTTCATCATGGCCAAAGGTCTTGGCCTGCTCGTATGGCGCGATATAGGAATTCACCAACCACAGCTCGCCATCCTCGACGGCCGCATAGCTTTCGGCGATGTTTGAGCTGTTCTGGCGCAGGGATTTCACCTCGGAGCCTTCAAGGATTATGCCGCACTCAATGTCATCCTCGATGGCATAATCATACCGCGCGCGCCGGTTCTCGGCGACGACCTTGTAGTTGGGATCTTCCTTTGGCTTGGCCATCTGGCGTTCCTATTCCTGCGCGGCGGGGCTGTCCAGCGGCAGGCCAATATAAACCTGCTGTGTGGCGGCACAACCCTTAGCGTACAGCCCGCCTCGCAGAAATGTAAGGGATGCGCAGCATTCAACCTGCGTTACAGCAGGCCCTTTTCACGCAGTTCTGCGCGTATTGCCTGCTCGTCCTGCCCCTTGCCAGGCACTGGCCCTGGTTGCGTGACCTGACCATCAAAGCGTGGCGCGGGGGCGGGTTGCAACGGATCTGTCTGCCACACCTTGCGCGCAGCCATATGTGGTTCAATGGCTGCATCTTCGGGGGCCAAAACCGGCGCGACACAAGCATCTGTCCCAGCAAAGAGACTGGCCCAGTATTGCACCGGCTGGGATGTGAAAATCGCCGCCAAATCAGCCGTTTGAACAGGCCATTGTGCCGAGTCATATTGTGCTGCAAATCGCGGATCATCTGTCAGGCCAAGGCGCTCCAGAAAGATCGCGTAAAACTTGGTTTCCAGACATTGCACCGACAGGTATCCGCCATCAGAGCAGCGGTAAATCTTGCTCCAGTGCGGCCCGTCAAGCAGGCTTTTTCCACGCGCTTTCAACAAATTACCGCTGGGCACCATGGACATCAGCAGTGCCATCATGTGGGCTGATCCGTCGACAATTGCCGCGTCCACCACAGTGCCTTTACCGCTTTTTGCCGCACTCAACATCCCGGCCAATATTCCGGCCACCAGATACAGCGCGCCGCCGCCAACATCGCCCACCAGCGTTGCCGGCGTTTGCGGAACGTCGCCCGCTGCCGAGGCGTACCAAAGCGCACCCGAGGTGGCGATATAGTTGTAATCATGCCCGGCTAAGTTGGCATTGGGCCCATCCTGCCCCCAGCCTGTCATTCGTCCATACACCAGCTTGGGATTGGCCTCATGGCTCGGTTCTGGCCCCAGCCCCAAACGCTCCATCACTCCGGGGCGATTACCTTCGATCAAGGCATCGGCACTTGCGATCAATGCACGGGCCACTTCAAGATCTGCATTATCCTTTAGGTCCAAACTTATGGAGCGTTTACCACGATCCAGAAGATTGCCCTGACCCGCGGTCGGATTGGCGCTGACGGGGCGATGGATGACGATCACCTCAGCCCCGAGATCAGCCAGCATCATAGCGGCGAAGGGCCCGGGGCCCAGCCCCTCAAATTCAACAATACGATGACCTTTTAGCATGATGCTTCTCCTTTTAATCGCGGTTAATACCGCCGCTGAATCGGTTTACCCGATATGACACTCTTTTTCTTCTGCCTTTCACGCAGAAACACAAACAGACCTGACCCAAGGATCAACCCAATACCGGCCAGCACGACGCCATTGGGCAAATCGCCCCAGATCATCCAGCCCCAAAATATCGCCAGCGGCAGCCCGGCGTATTCAAACGGGGCCACCGTCGCGGCATCCGCCATTCGGTAGGCCTGCGCCAGCGTATATCCCACGATGGCCGAGTTCAGCCCCAATCCCAGGAACAACCAGACATCGCGCCCTTCCGGCATGACCCAGGCACGCAACAGAAAGATCAGGCTTTCGTTCTCCAGCCCCTCAGCATAGCGCCCATCACCGGCCACGGCCCAAAACCCCAGGCTGGCAATGATGAACGCGCCCTGTACATACACCGCCATGGCCGAGGCTTTGGAGGCCACGCCAAGCATGCGGGTCATCACCTGATTGAGCGCATAGGTTACAGCCCCGATCACCGGCAAAAGGTAGATAACAAAGGGGGCGTCCCTCTCGGCGCTACTTTGCCAGGGCTGCGTCATAATCACCACTCCAAGTAGGCCGACCACCACCGCACCAATGCGCAATGGGCCCACTTTTTCACCCAACAAGGGGATGCTCAGAAGCGTGATGATCAATGGCGCCACAAAGAAAATCGCGGTGGTATCAGCAAGCGGAAGTGAGGCCAGCGCGGCAAAGAAGCTAAGATTGGCGATCACGATTAAGATGCCACGCAGCAGGTGCAACCAGGGTGTGTCGGTCTTCAGGATGCCCCAGCCGCCTTCCAGCTGAACGAAGATCAGGCTGAACAATATCCCAATGGTTGATCGGGTGAACACCATCTGATGCAACGGATAGCCGCCCGACAGAAGCTTGATCAGCATATCGTTGAACGAAATCGCAACGATAGCAATCAAGATCAGGCCAATGCCAAGGCCGGGATTGTTGGCTTTGTCGTGCGTGGCCATGCGGGCGCCTCCTTTCCCATCCGCAGTAGCACGGCTTTTGGCGCTGGAACATATGTGTTTCACGCAAGCCATGCTTGGCGGGATGAAAGGCATGAGGTAGGGTGGCAAGACGTATCAATTGGAGGAAATCAAACCCATGAAAATGAGTGACGAACGCGACATTCAGGCCGACCGTGCCACCGTTTGGGCAGCCCTGCTCAGCCCCGAGGTTTTGAAGGAATGTGTGCCCGGCACGCAAGAGCTGACTGGCTCGCCCGAAGAGGGGTTTGATGCCGTGGTTGTGCAGAAAGTCGGCCCCGTGAAGGCCACATTCAAAGGCCACGTTACCCTGTCTGATATGATTGAGCACGAAAGCCTGACATTAAGTGGAGAAGGCAAAGGCGGCGTGGCCGGTTTTGCCAAGGGGCAGGCCAATGTGCGCTTGGAGCAGAGCGACACCGGCACCCGTCTTATTTATGATGTTGAGGCCAAAGTAGGCGGCAAACTGGCGCAACTAGGCAGCCGCATTGTCGATGGCTTTGCCAAGAAAATGGCTGACCAGTTCTTTACCCGGCTTGAAGACGTCATCGAAGGCCCAAAGGACGGCGATGAGGCCCCTGAAGCCGAGAAGAAAGGCTGGTTAAAGAGGTTGATCAGTTAGGCGGCTTGCCAATCACCGCTGCAATGCGTTTGCCAATTTCTGTACTGGCCTTGACCGACGGGTGGATCATGTCAACCGCGTGATACGTCCGGTCGCCATGGGGCACCAGATCGGCCAGCGAAAGGAAGTGCACACCTGCATCCAGCCCTGCAAGTTGCTTTACCCGGCTTTCAAATTCATTGCCTTCATCTTTGCAGTACTCAATAGGAGAGCCAAGCCCGGGTGAGCGCAAATAGCCGACATACAAAACTTTTGCCCCGTCGTGGCGTAGTTTGGACACCAATCCGGGGATCACACCTTTGCGCCCGTCTTCGGAAATCAATCGCTCCATCTTGCCGCGGCACGCAAAGCATCCGCAGCCCAGCCACAGATCATTGCCCCCGCCATTCAAAATGACCCAATCCCATTTGCCGGGGCGGTATTGTTTGGGAATGTTCAGACCCGCAGCACCTGAGATGGGCAACGCATAGATCATCCGCGCGCCAACAACCGAGCGGTCAATCACCTGTTCGCCCAATTGCTTTTCCACCGAATGTGAGACCGCCTGGCCCTGGCCATGGTGCACGGCCATCAGACTGTCGCCCATCAGCAGAATGCGCGCATGTTTCTCGCGCGTCACGTCCTCGCCACAGCCGGTAAGAACCAAGAATAGCGTCGCAATCCAGATGAATGGTCGTGTCATATCGTTGTTATGCCCACAGCGGTTTTGCGTGGCATTCCCTTTGCCCAGACGCCCCCGTCCAGATAAATTTGCGGCCACTATGGCCAGATTGTGTCAGTAAAGCGACGGGAAATTCGGCCCAGCGCCCTGAACACAGTGTTTCCCAAGGCTACTCTGCATATATGAACAAAGGGTTCTGCCAAGACAATCAATTGCACGCTGTGCGGATTGGCGTACATCAGGTGCAATTCAGCAAAGGTTCCGTCCATGACCCAGATCGTCGAAATTACAGACCTGCGCAAAACCTACAAAGGCGGGTTTGAGGCGCTCAAAGGCATTGATCTGACCATTCAAGAGGGCGAGATTCTGGCACTTCTTGGCCCCAATGGCGCCGGAAAAACCACCTTGATTTCAATGCTTTGCGGCATCACAACCCCTTCGGGAGGATCGGCGCGGGTTGGTGGGCATGACATTGTCGCTGACTACCGTGCCGCGCGCAGCCTGATTGGGTTGGTACCCCAAGAAGTGGCGCTGGAGCCGTTTGAAAAGGTGCTCAACACCATACAGTTTTCGCGCGGCGTATTTGGCAAACCAAAGGACGATGCGCTGATTGAACGTATTTTGCGGCAGCTGTCTCTTTGGGACAAACGCCATGCCCGCATCCGAGAGCTTTCAGGCGGAATGAAGCGCCGCGTGCTGATTGCCAAAGCCCTGTGCCACGAACCTCGTGTGCTTTTTCTGGATGAACCCACTGCCGGTGTTGATGTCGAATTGCGCCGCGATATGTGGCAGATCGTCGAGGGGCTGAAGGCCGATGGGGTGACCATCATTCTGACGACGCATTACATCGAAGAGGCCGAGGCGATTGCCGACCGAGTGGGCGTAATCAACAAGGGCGAGTTGCTGCTGGTTGAAGACAAAAGCGCGTTGATGGCGCGTATGGGGCGAAAATCGCTGCGGATTGACCTGCGCGAAGCGGTCAAAACTGTACCCAAAAATCTGGCTGAATATGATCTGGATCTTGCCAAAGATAACCTTTCCCTGACCTACAATTACGACGCGCGCGGCGAAGGCACAGGCATTACCCGCCTGTTGCAGGCATTGGCCAAAGAAGGGCTGCAACTGCGCGATCTGCACACCAGCCAATCCAGTCTGGAAGAAATCTTTGTCGGTCTGGTCAATGAAGAGGAGGATGCCGCATGAACGTCTTTGCGATCAAAGCCATCTATATGTATGAGATGAAGCGTTTCTTCCGCACGTTGATGGAAAGCCTGCTGTCGCCGGTCATTTCCACCTCGCTCTATTTTGTGGTGTTTGGCGCCGCCATCGGCAGCCGCATTGATCAGGTCGAGGGCATCACATATGGCGCCTTTATCGTACCGGGGCTGATCATGCTGAGCGTGATGACCCAAGCCACCAGCAACGCCAGTTTCGGCATCTATTTCCCTAAATTCATCGGCACAATTTTTGAACTGCTGTCAGCGCCTGTGAGCTTTCTTGAAATCGTCATCGGATATGTCGGTGCTGCGGCCACCAAGGCGCTTATGATCGGGATTATCATCTTGGCCACCGCATGGTTCTTTGTGGATATTCAGATCATGCATCCCTTTGCGATGCTGGCGTTTTTGATCCTGACCTGCCTGTCTTTTTCGCTGTTTGGCTTCATCATCGGCATTTGGGCTGACAACTTCCAACAGTTGCAATTGATCCCCCTGCTGATCATCACGCCGCTGATCTTTCTGGGTGGGTCATTTTATTCAATCACCATGTTGCCGCCTGTTTGGCAAACGATCACGCTGTTCAACCCGGTGGTGTATCTGATTTCGGGGTTCCGCTGGTCATTCTTTGGGCAGGCGGATGTGCCCGTGGGCCTGAGCCTGCTGGCGATTATGGGCTTTACGGCGCTGTGCATGGCGCTGGTCTGGTGGATCTTCAAATCGGGTTACAAAATCAAAAGCTGAAACCAAACGCAGCGTCACTTTTCAGCCACATCACGGCGCGTGGATGGCTGGCGTCTTGTTTGCAGGCCGGTGGCACTTTACATCCACCTGCATGAAGCACCTGATCCCCTTCGCCAAGTCCGAGCCTCTGGTCGCCGTGATCCGCCTTGCCGGGTCCATCGGGGGCACCAGCCGTTCTCAGCTCAATGATGAAACGCTTGGCCCGGTGATCGACAAGGCATTCAAGAAATCCAAACCGGCGGCTGTTGCCCTGGTCATCAATTCGCCGGGTGGATCACCTGTGCAATCCTCGCTGATTGCCGCGCGCATTCGCCGTTTGGCCGAGGAACACGCCGTGCCTGTGCACGCCTTTGTTGAGGACGTGGCTGCATCCGGTGGCTATTGGCTGGCTATTGCTGCCGATGACATCTGGGTTGATCGTGGGTCAATTGTTGGCTCCATCGGCGTTATTTCTGCCGGGTTCGGCGCGCCGGTGCTGTTGGCCCGGCAAGGGATTGAACGGCGGGTGCATACATCGGTAAA
>DFBW01000095.1:10124-11129 GCA_002366775.1 Roseovarius sp. UBA3070
CGGCTCAAACAAATCCTGGAGCAGATGCACGAAGGTTTTGTTGAGTATGTTCTGTCACGCCGCGGTGACAAGCTGGCCGATCGCAAAGACATCTTTACCGGTGAATTCTGGCTGGGCCGCCGCGCCATTGAACTGGGCTTGGTGGATGGTGAGGCCCACATCATGCCCAAGCTGAAAGAACTCTACGGTGAGAAAGTGCGTATCCGCAATTATGGCCGTCGCCGCAGCCTGATCAACATGTTTGGTGCATCACTGGCCAATGATGCCCTGGCCACCATTGAGGAACGTGCGAATTTCGCGCGTTACGGGCTGTGAATTGATCTTCAAGATTGTCACCCTCTTTTTGGTCGGGATGGGCGTGTTGGCCATGTTTGGCAAACTGCGGTTTCCGGGGCAAAAAAGACTGGAGTCGGCCAAATGTCCGACATGCGGGCGCTATCGAATTGGCAAGGGGCCATGTGCCTGTAAGAAGGACAACAAAACATGATTATGCCTTGGCTTTTGTCAGGTCTGGGCCTGGTTATTCTGCTTCTGGGCGGTGACGCGCTAGTCAAAGGGGCGGTGAACCTTAGTCTGCGCGTGGGCATTCCTGCGTTGATTGTCAGCCTGACGATTGTGGCTTTTGGCACATCTGCCCCTGAATTGCTGATTTCGGTCAACGCAGTGCTGGAAGGCAAGCCGGGCCTGGCCTTGGGCAATGTCGTGGGATCGAATACAGCCAATATTCTGCTGGTTCTGGGTGTGCCTGCCTTACTGGCGGGGCTGCACACCAGCGGGTGTCGGTGCCACAAGACCTTCCTCTATATGATTGCTGCAACGTTGCTTTTCATTGGGCTGGCGTTTCGCGGTGCGTTTGATTTCACCGCCGGGATTATCCTGTTGGCTGCGCTTAGCTTTGTGCTGTTTGATGCCTTTCGTGACGCGCGCCAACACCGCAAGGCCGCCGCCGCTATGGCGTTGGCCGCAACCGAGGATGACGAGGCCGATGTTGAGGGCGCCGACCCC
>DFBW01000095.1:11276-14702 GCA_002366775.1 Roseovarius sp. UBA3070
TGCTGGCCATTATCGGGATCACCTCGCTGGTTGGGAATGTTCCTGTCACGTCTGGCTTTTTGCAATTTGATCTGTGGGTGATGCTGGGTGCATCCTTGCTGTTGATCCCATTTGTGTTTCTCAAACAAGATATTGGCAAGGCTTGGGGTATTGTCCTGACCTCGCTTTATCTGATCTATATTGTCATCGTTCTGATCTGAGCGGAGGTGTATTGATGAAACGGGCATTGGTCACAGGTGCGGCCAAAAGGCTGGGGCGCGCGATGGCACTATCGTTGGCGCAACAGGGCTATGATGTGGCCGTGCATTACGCCAGTTCCGGGGATGAAGCTGACAACACAGTTTCTGACATCCGTGCCATGGGCCGCGCGGCCACGGCGTTGCAGGCCGATCTGCTGGATGAAACGCAGGTGACCGGACTTATCGCGCGCGCGAGCAAAGCATTGGGCGGGCCGCTGACAGTTCTTGTCAATAATGCCTCTATATTTGAGCATGACACCCTTGGAACCGCCACGCGTACAAGCTGGGACAGGCATATGGAAAGCAATCTGCGCGCACCATTCGTGCTGACTCAAGAGTTTGCCGCGCAGGTCCCCGACCCCGAGCATGACACCAAGGGGGAACCAATCGCAGAGGGGCTGGTGGTGAATATGATTGACCAGCGTGTGCGCAAGCTGACACCAGAATTCATGAGCTATACATTGGCAAAATCCGCGCTCTGGACCCTGACCCAGACAGCCGCGCAAGCCTTGGCGCCGCGGGTGCGTGTCAACGGCATTGGCCCCGGTCCGACGGTTCGCGGCATCCGCCAAACTGTGGAAGGTTTTGAACGCCAACGCGCCGCGACACTGCTTGGCCGAGGCCCGGATGAGACAGATATTTCGCAGGCGCTGAGCTATCTTCTGACTGCCCGATCTGTGACCGGTCAGCTGATTTGCGTTGATGGTGGCCAGCATCTGGGGTGGCAGACCCCTGACGTGCTGGGCGTGGAATGACCCCGCAAGTTTTGCACGTTTCACCTCAAAGTCACGCAACCGTTACAAAAACTTTAATGTTATCAATGTTTTGGCAATCACCCTATTTAATATCATTTATAATCAATGCGTTAGTAAGCCGCCCAAAAATTGGGCAAATTAGCGAACTAGGCCGAAAACAAAGGAAATTTTCGTATATGCTGAAGTTATCTCCAGACTTATCCACAGGAATCGTGGACAGGTTTTCTCTTGCTCAAACCCTTATAAGGTTGCAGCCAACCCCGAGAATCATGCCCGGACATAAATGAGCGACCAGACCCAACCCATCACCGGACACGCAGTGATCCAGTCCTATCTCAAGACCCTGGACGGATCACCGGGTGTGTACCGGATGCTCGATGCGCAAGCGCGGGTGCTTTATGTGGGCAAAGCGCGCAATCTGCGCGCGCGGGTATCGAGCTATGCCCGTCCCACCGGCCACACACCCCGCATCGCCCGGATGATTGGTGAAACCGCCTCGATGATGTTCCTGACCACGGCCACGGAAACCGAGGCGTTGTTGCTGGAACAAAATCTGATCAAGCAGCTAAAGCCCAAGTTCAACGTGCTGCTACGCGACGACAAAAGCTTTCCCAATATCCTTGTGACCCGCACACATGATTTTCCGATGATCAAGAAACATCGCGGGGCAAAAAAGGAGAAGGGCAATTATTATGGCCCCTTCGCGGGGGCAGGTGCGGTCAACCGGACTTTGGCGCAATTGCAGCGGGTGTTTCAGCTGCGCAATTGTTCAGATCCGATGTTTGAAAGCCGCACGCGCCCGTGCCTGCAATATCAGATCAAACGCTGCACAGCACCTTGTGTGGGCCATATCACCAAAGCTGAATATGCCCAGCAAGTGCAGGACGCCGAGCGATACCTGTCGGGCCGCAGCACTGAAATTCAGGAAAAACTGGCCACCCAGATGGCCGCGGCCTCAGAGGCAATGGAATTTGAACGCGCCGCTGCCCTGCGCGATCGGATCAAGGCCCTGACGCAGGTACAAACGTCGCAAGGCATCAACCCGCGCACCGTGTCTGAGGCTGACCTGATCGCCTTGCATTTGGAAAAAGGTCAGGCCTGTGTGCAGGTGTTCTTTATCCGTGCCGGGCAGAACTGGGGCAACCGTGATTTTTACCCGCGCGTGGGCGAACATGTGGATCAGGCCGAAGTGCTGGAGGCCTTTATTGGCCAATTCTACGACAGCAAGGAGCCGCCAAGGCAATTGATCCTGTCGCACCCGATAGAAGATGGCGACCTGATGCAAGCTGCCCTGAGCGAAAAGCTGGGGCGTAAGGTCACGCTTCTGGTGCCGCAGAAGGGCGAGAAAGCCGAGCTGATTGATGGGGCGTTGCGCAACGCAAGAGAAAGCCTGGCGCGCAAGATGTCTGAAACCGCCACACAAGCCAAATTGCTAAAGGGGCTGGCCGAGGCCTTTGAATTGCCCAATATCCCGCAGCGGATCGAAGTGTATGACAACAGCCACATTCAGGGCGCACACGCCGTTGGCGCGATGATCGTGGCAGGGCCGGAGGGCTTTGCCAAAAACCACTATCGCAAGTTCAATATCAAGGGTGACAACCTCACCCCCGGTGATGACTTTGGCATGATGAAAGAAGTGCTAATGCGCCGCTTTAAGCGCTTGCTGAAAGACGACCCTGATCGCGCGCAAGGGCTGTGGCCTGATCTGTTGCTGATCGACGGGGGGGCTGGGCAGGTCAGTGCTGTCGCTCAAATCATGCGTGAAATGGGTGTCGAGGATATCCCGATGATTGGCGTCGCCAAGGGTGTGGATCGTGATCACGGCAAAGAAGAATTCCACCGTCGCGGCCAACGCCCCATCGCGCTCAGGCATAATGACCCTGTGCTCTATTTTGTCCAGCGTCTGCGCGACGAGGCACACCGCTTTGCCATTGGCACCCACCGCGCCAAACGCTCAAAGGCAATGGGCGCCACACCTCTGGACGACGTGCCGGGGGTTGGCGCGGCGCGCAAACGGGCATTGCTGGCACATTTCGGCTCGGCCAAGGCGGTCAGCCGGGCCGCACTTGCCGATCTCAAGGCGGTGGACGGTGTATCAGGTGCACTGGCACAAAAGGTCTATGATTTCTTTCATGAAAATGGCTAATGGGTTTGGCAAAAAGGCGATCCAGAAGTATTGTAAAACGCTTTGGGCAAGTTGACGCTGAACGTCTTTCCCCCTGCACAAATCCGGGATAGACAGAAACAATGACGTGGAACATACCCAATATCCTGACGATTCTGAGGCTTCTGGCAGCCCCCTGCGTGGCGGTGATGTTCTTGTATTTCACCCGCCCTTGGGCTGACTGGTTTGCACTGGTTCTGTTTGTCAGTGCAGCGGCCACTGATTGGTTTGACGGCTATCTGGCAAGGGCGTGGAAACAAACCACCAA
>DFBW01000097.1 GCA_002366775.1 Roseovarius sp. UBA3070
CGACCCTTCGGCGGCTCGGGTGATCAAAGCCATCGCATCATCGGCAATTTCTGCACCCTCTGCCGTTGCGATTTTTTGCAACAGCGCAATCATGACTTCAGGTTCAATCCGGCGCAGATCAAACCGTTGGCAGCGTGACAGCACTGTCACGGGCACTTTGCGGATTTCCGTGGTGGCAAAGATGAACTTTACGTGTTCTGGCGGCTCTTCCAGTGTTTTCAGCAGCGCATTAAAGGCGCTGTTCGATAGCATGTGCACTTCGTCAATGATGTAGATCTTGTAGCGCGCCGAGGCCGCCCGGTATTGCACCGATTCGATGATCTCGCGGATGTCTCCTACGCCCGTGCGGCTGGCGGCATCCATCTCCATCACATCCACATGGCGGCCTTCAATGATTGCCGTGCAATGCTCGCATATGCCGCAAGGTTCGGTTGTTGGGCCACCCGTGCCATCCGCGCCAATGCAATTCATGCCCTTGGCGATGATCCGCGCGGTCGAGGTTTTGCCAGTGCCACGAATGCCCGTCATGATGAAGGCCTGCGCGATCCGATCCGCCTGAAACGCGTTTTTAAGCGTGCGCACCATGGCATCTTGTCCGACAAGATCGGCAAAAGTCTCGGGCCGGTATTTCCGGGCAAATACCTGATATCCGGTTTCTGGGGCGTCGTTCATTTTGGATGTCTCGCGGGATTCGGGAGGTCTCTGCGGCAGGTTAAAGCGCGCGTTGGAATAGGTCCACTGTACAGGGCAGATAAAAACGGGCTGGTTGATGTCCCGGTTGGGATGAACCACCACCCTTTTCCTAACGCCCGATTTGCGGCTATGCTTTTGCAACCTGTGCCAAATGGGGGGTGGTATGCGTCTAAAAGGTATCCGGTCCAGCCGACATGTAGAAGGCAGACGCCGCAAGGGCGATACCTTCTCCGCTCAGCAGCTTTAGGCAGCGTGGTCGGATTATGTCAGGTTTTGTAATCCATGCCCTGCCAATGGCCGGTGGTATCCTGGCCATTGCGCCCATTCCGGGTGTGGGCGGGCATTATGCGCAGGATCTGGAACATCTGGGAGACTGGAAACCGGCGTTGGTGATCTCAATGACCACAGCGGTTGAAATGGCCGCCTCCGGAGCTGCTGATCTGGGGGCTGATCTTCAGGATGCGGGCACACGTTGGGCACATTTCCCGCTGGAGGATTTCACCGCTCCCGATCTTGAGCAAGTAGCGCTCTGGCCTGAGATTTCATACACAGCCCTGGCTGCATTGCGCGGCGGTGGTCGGGTGCTGATCCATTGCCGGGGTGGGTGTGGGCGCTCTGGTATGGCTGCGCTCAGGCTGATGGTTGACGCTGGCGAGGATGCGAATGACGCATTGCTTCGCCTGCGCTCAATCCGGCCTTGCGCGGTAGAAACCGATGCCCAGATGCTCTGGGCGCAACAAGGCTAAACCCTGCAAGAGCCGCGCTAGATCCAATTTCAAAAGGGGTAAGGTGAGAGGCTGGACAACGACCCAAGCGGGGCTCGTTACGGCTGCTTCCTTCCGGACCTGACCGGGTTGGCGAGGTGCCTGCCCGCGCCAACCTCTCACGTTGGGATATAGGGGATCACCGAGAGCTTGGCAAGGGTTGCCCAACCAGACATCCCCGCGAATTGAAACAGTCACAAGGGCATTGAAAAACGGGCAAATCCGGCGTCAGTATCGCCCAGATCGACCAGAGATCGTGCTGCGATATCGCCGCCATAGGCGCGCAGCCCAGGCCCCGTATCAAATACCACCCGGGCACCGGGTTGTGGCGCAAATTGCCAGATCGGGGCGGGCGTAGCAGACAAAGGGGGGGACGTTCTGATGTGATCGGCAATCAGATCAACGATGGGCACATTCCCGGCAAACAGTATCTGCTCCGGCGAGGCCGCTTTATACGGGCCGCCGCCAAATGCGCGGTAATTGTTGGTTGCGATGACAAAGCGATCAGCATCGCGCACAGGCTGGCCCCGGTGGCACAGGGCACGTATGCGGCCCGGTCCATCCGTCGTATATGCGTTACCTTTTGCATCATATCGGGCTGGTTGTGACAGATCGATTTGATAGGTCAGCCCGTCAATCACATCAAAGGCATGGCCGGGCACATCCGCATTTCGAAGAGGCTGATCACTGGGCGTGCAACGTATGGTGTTGAACACGGTTGCCGACCGTTCAAGCCAATCTCGCAGCTGCGCGCCATCGGTGTGTAATACGCATAACGCATTGGGAAAAGGATATAAATCCGCCGAATGACGTAGGAAAATCGGGCCTGCGGGCACGTCCGAATAATAGTTTGGCCCACCACGCTCGCCGACCTTGAACGAGGCGGAGGCAGATAAAACAGGTAGATCCGGGTCTAACCGATCCCCCAATAGATCGCGCACAGCGGCCGCTTGCGCACGTGTGACAATCTGAACCGAGTTGGACTGCCCAACCAGTGCCAAATAGCTGTGCAACGGCATTTCGCTACGGCCCAAGGGTTGTTGCGTCAGCTGCATTGTGGCCCGATGGGCTGGTGCCAGTTTTTGGCTCAGGCTCGTGTCTTCACAGGCAGGACAGGCATCAGCTTGCGTTGGTTGGACAGGGCGCGCCTCAGATTTTGAAGAGGTCACGCGCCAACGCCCGTCGACAAAATGCAGTGACAGGTCGATCACCCCCAGATGCGAGCCGCGAAATCCAGCCATGACGGTGGGTGTGCCGTGCAAAGTGCCGGCCTCAAGATCAACTCCCGACATGTTTTCAAACTGCTGGTTGGGAAAGACCTGATGGCTGTGCCCGGCCAACATCGCATCAAGTCCCGGCACCTGCGCCAGCGGCAGCGCGGCGTTTTCCATCATCGCGGTGGCAGGCGAGCTATCAATCCCGGCATGGGCCAGAACGACCACCAGATCAGCTCCGGCTGATCGCATCTGAGGGATGACCCGGCGTGCGGTTTCCTCCATTCCGCGCAGCCATAGCCGATCAGCGAGGTGAAACTGATCCCACACGGCGGTTTGTGGCGGCACGAGGCCCAATACTCCAATGGTCACCGGATGCGACGCGCCCGATTGATCAACCAATGTGCGCTTCAGTAAAACATAGGGCGGCATCAGGCTGACATCCTGTTCGGGTGTCGCGCCAAGATGGGTCAGCGCATTGGCGCAGGTTACCGGAAAATCTGCCTGCGAGATAACCTCCAGTAACCGGGGCAGGCCGAAGTTGAATTCGTGATTGCCCAGACCTGCCGCGTCATATCCCAGGGCGTTCATTGCTGTGATCACCGGGTGCTCAGATTCCCAGCCGTTGGCTGGTTGCGCAGTCAGATCACTGAGCGGGGTGCCTTGCAGATAATCGCCATTGTCAAACAACAGCACGTTGTCGCGTTCCCCTCGCGCGCGGTGGATCAGCGTGGCAATCCGGGTCAGCCCATAGGTATGAACCTCACGATCCGCGTGATAGTCATAAGACAGCAGATTTGCATGAACATCTGTGGTTTCCAGAATGCGTAGCTCTGCGCATGTGCCTTCGGGGATGTATGCTGTGGTTTCACAGTCGAATGGGTCGTTTAGCGACACGACAAATTGCTTTCGATGGTGCAGGCCCGTCACTTGGGGAAATCCAGTCGGACACCATGCGTTGATGACAATGAAACACTACAATAGTTACACAAACCCTTGAAGGGGTTTGGGGCGGTGGGTGAATGCGCTTACCCTTAGGGTAGAATATTTTCGTGCGGTATCAATCTAAAACTGCATACTGTGTGGCCTCTCTTGTTTCATCGTTCGGAACATGCCACCTCTGAGCAACAAAAGGAGGCCAACAATGCGCCATGCGGAAACTGTGACTTTTGGTGGCTCAGGCCTTGATCGTGCGGCCGAGCTGCGCGGTGATAATCTGTCGCTGGAGCAGAGCATGTCTCTTGGAAAGGCGCAGACCATTGTGCTGTGGCGTGGCAAGCCGTTGGTGATGGGCGAGGGGCTGGATACGCTTGTGCGATTGGCGATGGATCATCCGGTGCTCGTGGATCACACGCTACCGCCGATATTGCTGGGCCGCGAAGAAGACGGCACGCTTATTTTCGCCTGTGATGTTTCTTCCTGGCAGCCAGAGGCACTGGACCAAGACAAACTTGGGCAGTTTCTGGATACATCCGTGCAACAGCATCCTGATTTACCAGACGATTACAGTTTTGCCGAATTGCGCCGGATCATGGCACACCTCAGCCCCCGCGATGCTGAACTGTCGGCCACCGCCAAGGCCATCTCAAGCTGGCATATCAGCCACCGGTTTTGTGCCCGCTGCGGACATGAAAGCGAAATGGCTATGTCGGGTTGGCAACGCAACTGCCCGGCCTGTGGCACGCCACATTTTCCACGCACAGATCCTGTGGTTATCATGCTGATAACGCGCGGAAATTCAGTTCTTATGGGGCGCTCACCGGGTTGGCCTGAGGGCATGTACTCGCTGTTGGCGGGGTTCATCGAACCGTGTGAGACGATGGAGGCCGCCGTGCGCCGCGAAGTCTATGAAGAGGCCGGTATCCAAGTCGGTGCCGTAAGCTATCTGGCCAGCCAACCCTGGGCATTTCCCAGCTCACTCATGATCGGATGCCACGGGGAGGCAACGACAAGCGATATCCGAA
>DFBW01000044.1 GCA_002366775.1 Roseovarius sp. UBA3070
CGCCGTAAGCCACGTCGATGCGCGTTGCACCGGCATCAATCGCATTTTCATCCAGCTCTTTGACAGCCGAGGACGGACGCTTCACGACTTCACCTGCGGCGATATGATTGATCGCTGCATCGTCCAACTGCCGGATAACCGGTTGATTTTGGCTGATTTGGGGGTTCGTGTGCGCCATGCCACAAGACTTAGCATAATCGCGCGCGATTCGGCCATAAGAGAGCGGTGCCAATACACACAGACGCCTTGAAATAACAAAAGCCCCAGGCGCGAACGCCCGGGGCCATTTCTTGTTGAGTGGTTTTGCTTAACTCTGTGTGAACTCAGGATAGGCTTCCATGCCCAGTTCAGACTTATCAAGACCGTTGATCTCGGTTTCTTCGTCGACACGCAGACCAACTGTGGCTTTCAGTGCCAACCAGACCACGGCGGACGCGGCTGAGACAAACACACCGACAACCAAGATGGCATAAAGCTGTGTTCCGATATTGGCGTCCGAATTGGTGAAGACCACCGCAATTGTGCCCCAGATACCGGCGAACAGGTGTACCGGAATGGCACCAACCACATCATCAATCCGCAGACGGTCCAGCAAGGGAACAGTGAAGACAACAATCGCGCCACCAATGCCGCCAATCAGAGTGGCCATGGGCAAGGATGGCATCAAAGGTTCGGCTGTGATGGACACAAGCCCGGCCAATGCCCCGTTCATGGTCATCGTCAGATCAGGTTTGCGGTACAGCAGTTGTGTCAGGATCAGAGCCACAATCGCCCCGGCTGCTGCGGCTGTGTTGGTGTTTGAGAAAATGCGGCTGATATCGGCCACGTTCCCAGCGGTATCCATGTACAGTTGCGAGCCGCCGTTGAAGCCGAACCAACCCAACCACAGGATAAACGTACCCAATGTGGCCAATGCCAGATTTGAACCGGGAAAGGGGTTAACCCGACCGTCTTTGTATTTGCCCAAACGTGGCCCGAGGATGATTGCCCCAACAAGAGCAGCCCAGCCACCCACCGAGTGCACAACCGTTGAGCCGGCAAAGTCCTGGAAACCAGCGGCATCAAGGAACCCGCCGCCCCATTTCCAGCTGGCCTGGATTGGATAGATCACGGCTGTCAGCACAATGACAAACGCCAGGAAGGGCCACAGCTTGATCCGCTCGGCCAAGGCGCCCGACACGATCGAGGCAGTCGCTGCACAGAACATCAGCTGAAAGAAGAAATCCGAACCGACGGAGGCATAAGTCAGGTCGGGATCGGCGCCTTCCAGACCGGCAGGCTCAAGCCCTGTCATAGCAAAGGCACCCAATATGCCGTCAATGCTCCAGCCATCGCCAGGGTACATCAGGTTGTAGCCCAGAATGTAATAGAAGATGGAGGCAAGCGAAAAGAGCGCTATGTTCTTGGTGAGCTGCATTGTCACGTTTTTGCTGCGCACAAGGCCTGCTTCAAGCATGGCAAACCCGGCGGCCATGAAAAACACAAGAAAGCCCGATACCAGGAACATAAATGTGGTGAATATAAAGCCGATTTCGGCGTTCAGCGGCGTGGTGTCCGCCTCTTGGGTCAGCCCAACTGTGGGCAATAGTGCCAACGCTGCGGTTAGCCCAATTGAAATTGCAGATTTGTAAGTCATGAGTTTATCCCCTCTGCGCGTCAAAGCGCGTCTTCATTTGTGTCGCCGGTGCGCACGCGCAAGGCCTGTTGCAAGTCCAGGACGAAAATCTTTCCGTCACCGATTTTGCCGGTGCGCGCCGTGCTGGCGATGGTCTCAAGCACTTGATCCGCCATGGCGGCGGGAACGGCGATTTCCAGCTTGATTTTTGGCACGAAGTTCACGGCGTATTCGGCGCCGCGATAAATCTCGGTATGGCCAGATTGTGCGCCGAAGCCTTTGACTTCAGTGACCATCATTCCGCTGACGCCAATCTTGGTCAGCGCCTCGCGGACCTCGTCCAGCTTAAATGGCTTGATGGTTGCTATGATCAGTTTCACAGAACTATTCCTTTCATATGCTGCATTGGCGGCATTTACTTTGCAAGTGCAGCAATGCGGGCGAGAGCCTGCGATGGTAGTGTGGCGGCAATATTTTGCGCGAAAAACTGTGATAGCTGCCTAAATATTTGGCAATTAATCCGAAGTGCCCGAAATATAAGCGATCCAAAAGGCACACAGCACCTCCCAAAGGGGGGGTCTACATTTGGGAAGCTGCAGGGTAGGATGAAAAAAACACCGGGCAACGGGCAGTCAGAGCATGAGCAACACAGGCCGTAAGAAGCCGCGCCTTGTCGCGGACAAACGCACGCCAAAGAAAAAACCGACACCCAAGCGCAAACCGCGCGCGGCGAAACCGAAACGCCGTGCGGCTAAGCGCAAGCGCAACCCGATTGCGGCGTTTTTTATTGGTATTTTCCGGTGGGTTTTCCGTCTGATCTGGACAATCACATGGCGTGTGAGCGCTGTGTGTCTGATCGTTTTGGGGCTGGCAGTGGCCTACACCTACACAACCCTGCC
>DFBW01000027.1 GCA_002366775.1 Roseovarius sp. UBA3070
CCGGATATTTCGCTTCGCACCATCCTCACCGGATCATTGCCGTTTGTCACCTGTATGATCCTGGCAATCATCTTGTTGTGCCTGTTTCCCGGGTTGGCCACATGGCTGCCCAACGCAGTGATGGGGCTAGCACATTGAGCCTGCTGGGCGATCTTGTTTCAACGATCTTTGAAAGACGCTATCGCCGCGCCCTTTCGCAGGACGCGGACGCGCGCACCACCACCGAGTTGGCAACCCAACTGTTGGGCAGTCATGGCGAAGTGTCGGGGGGCACATTGGCGCGGATGATCCTTGATCGCTATGCGCAGATGGGATTGGACGAAAAGCAGGCGCTGTTTGAGTTTATGACCCATGACCTTGAGATCGAGGATGAGGCGGTCCTCACCACGCTGAGGGGGTATCGGGATGCGCCGTCCAGGCACAGTTACCGCGCGTTTGCAGCCGCGTGCGAGCCGCAGCGCCAGGAATTGGCGCGTCGGCTAAATCAGGTGCCCGGTGCCACTGGCCAACTGGTGGCCATGCGCAAGGATTTGTTGCAACTTTTGCCCGACCGCCCCGACCTTGAGCCGCTGGACGTGGATTTCAAACATCTGTTCGCGTCCTGGTTCAACCGTGGATTTCTGGTGCTGAGCCCACTCAATTGGGCCAGCCCCGCCGAGACCCTGGAAAAGATAATCACCTATGAGGCGGTGCACGCCATTGACAGCTGGGATGATCTGCGCCGCCGGTTGCAACCCGCTGACAGGCGCTGTTTTGGGTTTTTCCACCCAGCAATGGCGGATGAGCCGCTGATATTTGTGGAAGTGGCGCTGACCCGTGGCATCCCAGGTTCGGTGCAAGCCCTGTTGGCAGATGCCCGCGCGACGATTGACCCCGAGGATGCCGATACAGCCGTGTTCTACTCGATATCGAATTGTCAGGCCGGGCTGGCGGGCATTTCATTTGGCAACTCTTTGATCAAACAAGTCGTCTCAGATTTGTCGCGCGAATTGCCGGGATTAACCAAATTTGCCACCTTATCCCCCATTCCGGGGCTGAACACCTGGTTGCAGCATTCAAAATCCGATGTGCCCATTGCAGGCAATGAAGGGGCATTGGCCGCGCATTATCTGCTTGAGGCCAAGCGGGCAGATGGTATGCCGGTTGATCCGGTTGCAAGGTTCCATTTGGGCAATGGTGCGACAATACATGCGGTGCATACCGGGGCTGATGTCTCAGAAAACGGGATTGCACAATCAAACGGCGCCATGGTGAATTATCTTTACGATCTGGGCAAAATCGCCAAAAACCACGAAGACTTCGTAACGAATAAAACGGTAACAACCTCGCCAGAGGTGCGTGCGCTCAGCGCATCGCTTGGGGCTGATACCTAGGAGCAGATGATGGCAAACCCTCTTTATGACAGGCTTTTTGGCCGATACGCGGGCAAGACAAGCGTGTTTTTGCAATTGCCCGAAGGCGAGACCATAAGCCATACGGCGTTTCTGGAGATGGCGGCGCGCTATGCCCATATGCTGCGCGAACTGGGCGTGACTGCGGGCGACCGCGTTGCAGCTCAGATCGCCAAATCGCCACAAGCCTTGGCGGTCTATGCGGCCTGCGCGCAGACGGGGGCGGTCTTTTTGCCGTTGAACACGGCCTATACCGTGGATGAGGTGGCGTATTTTGTAGACAACAGCGGCGCGCGCGTTGTGCTATGCGATGCCCGCAACGAGGCTGGTATGACCCCCATGGCACAGGCCTGTGGGGCCGCGTTGGAAACTCTGAACGGCGATGGTTCTGGATCATTTGCAGACAAGGCTGCAGCCATGCCCACCACGTTTGAAACGGTCAGCCGGGATGAGGATGATCTGGCGGCCTTCCTTTATACCTCCGGCACCACGGGCCGCTCCAAGGGGGCCATGCTCACCCAAGGCAACCTGTTGTCCAACTCCCAGACGCTGGCCGAGCAATGGCGCTTCACCTCTGATGATGTATTGCTGCATGCGCTGCCGATCTTCCACACGCACGGCCTGTTTGTGGCGACAAACATCACTTTGCTCACTGGTGGGCAAATGATCTTTTTACCCAAATTTGATGTTGATCTCATCATATCTCATCTTCCAGGGGCAACAGCGATGATGGGTGTGCCAACGTTTTACACCCGCCTGTTGGGTGATGCGCGCTTCACCAAGGATCTGACAAAGGATATGCGCCTGTTTGTGTCGGGCAGCGCACCCCTGTTGGCCGAAACCCATGTGCAGTTTGAAGAACGTACCGGCCACCGCATCCTTGAGCGCTATGGCATGACCGAAACCAATATGAACACCACAAACCCATACGATGGCGAGCGGCGCGCGGGCACCGTTGGCTTTGCCTTGCCGGGGGTGGAGGTCAAGATCACCAATGCCGCCAGCGGTGAAACACTGTCACAGGGTGAGATTGGCGACATTGAAGTCCGTGGGCCGAATGTCTTTAAGGGATATTGGCAAATGCCCGAAAAAACCGCCGAAGAATTGCGCGCCGACGGGTTCTTTATCACCGGTGATCTGGGCAGGTTTGATGACGATGGGTATTTACACATCGTTGGGCGCAACAAAGATCTTATTATTTCCGGTGGTTACAACATCTACCCTAAAGAAGTCGAATTGCTTTTGGATCTGGAAGACGGCGTTCTGGAAAGCGCCGTTATTGGCGTGCCACATCCCGATTTTGGCGAAACGGTTGTGGGTATTCTGGTTGCGGATGGCAACCGCACCCCGGATATTGCAGGCATTCAAGCCAGTATTGGAAAATCTCTGGCCCGGTTCAAACAGCCTCAGAAGCTGATTGTGGTGGATGAATTGCCACGCAACACCATGGGCAAAGTGCAAAAGAACGTGCTGCGCAAAGAATTCGGGGCGTTGTTTCAGGATTAGGGGCAGCGCATGGTTTTGCCGGTGCCCTCACCCTTTTTGTTATCCGGCCATGTGTTGTCTGGTCATGTGTGGCTCAGGCGTTAGCCTTCGGGTCAGGGATCATCAGGGGCCAACATGTGTTGATGCGTGCCGGTCAGCCAAGCCCAAAGCGGCACTGTCGGCCTCAGTTCCGAACACGGCCAAACGTGGACATGCGGTTGATTTCATCCAGACGTTCCAGATTGACCACAGTTGACAGCATCAGGCGGTCCTGGCTCCAGTCTCCGGGGTGTTGGATGGCCAGCGCCGTCAGCAATATGGCCCCCACCAATGGCAGGATGATGGACGCATAGATCAGCCGCGGATGGCGCAGCCGGGTGGCATCCAGCAGCGATGTTATGCGGTGTTCCAGAAAGCTCATCTTGCCTGCACGCAGCGCCGAGCGGTCTGCCGTCACCAAAGTCACTTTGGGCACAGCCACCACGAACATCCGGTCGCGGCGCAGGGTTTGCTGACAAACCGACAACAGCGTGTCGCAATAATCACGCACGGATATGCGCCCACGCGTTAGCACCTCACTGTCGCAGGCCAGTTCGCGCAGGGTTTCGACCTGACGTTTCCAGGCATGATAGGCCGGGTTCAGGAAAAACAGCGGTTTGAGCGCCTCAAGCAGGATTTCCCATTCAATATCACCTTGCCGCAAGTGTTGGAATTCATGTGCCAATGACACGCTCAGCTCGTTTGAGTGGCCCAGCATTTGTGAGGGGATCACAACATAATAGTTGCGCAATCCACGCGTGGAGAACGGCACCAAGGTGCGATTGGACAGGCGGATATGCACCCGCCCGAACCGCCGCCATGCATAGCTGTGTGACACGATTTTTTGCAGGCAACACATGGAAAACACCAGCCGCCCCGTCCCGATGGCCAGACCAGCCAGAAACGCCGCGACCACCACCCAAGGTAGCCAGCCAGCCATGTTCATCACGCTGAGTGTGAAACTGTCGCGCAGGTTCAACAGGCGTTCAAGTTCAAGGGCTTTCATTTCAAACCCGCCGTTCAAATAGTGCGACACCACCATATCCGACAGGTTGACATTGACCCCCTTGATCAGCCCCGTGCCTTGCAAAGCGCCAATTCCAAGGATCACAAAAGGCGCACAGAGAATGGCCAGAAAGACCCCGTTCAGCAGCTTTAGCTCGGTCGCATAGGCATGTCGCAGGCCCGCGCGGCGCAGGGCAAACCGGGCCACCCCCCAAAGGGCAAAGGCCACGGCAAACAGGATATTGGCATCAATGAACGCGTTGAGAACTGCATTACCCGGTATCATTTTTCAACCTCCGATCAACAAGTGCCCGGATTTGCCCCAATGCTTCTTCGGTCAATTCATCATCATTGACGAGCCGCGCCACAAGTGAGGCGGGTGTGTCGTCAAACAACTTCATCGACAGGTTTTTAAGCGAGCGGGTTTGATATGCGTCTTTGGCCAGATTGGGGACATAGATCAGTCTTTTGTCCTGTTTCCGGCTGGTGACGAATTCTTTTTGTTCCAATATGCGCAGGATGGTTGCGGCAGAGGTATAGGCGAGGTTGCGCCCCTCAGGCAGCTGATCCATGACATCTCGCACGGTGCCCTCGCCCAAGGCCCAAAGCCGGGTCATAAATTCCAACTCGACCTCGGTCAGCAACTCGCTTTTTTTCTTTTCTCTCATACCCTGTCCATCACTGAGCATCGCTCACGTCCTATAGTGAGCCAGTAAATACTAAGTATCGCGCGATCTAAAGTGATTTCTCAGACCTTGCGAAAGCAAAACACCGCCCACAAGAGGCTGATCACAGCGGGCCACCACACCGGTTGCCCCACCAGGCCCAGCCACGCCAAAAAGATATAGGCCGTGCCGAGCAATGAAATAAACAGCCGGTCACCGCGTGTTGTGGTCAAGCCCAGCACACCTTTGCGTTCGTCCCCACCGGGGCGGCGCAGTTCCAGAATGGTGATCACCGCCATGGCCGAAAATATCCCGCAAAACAGCAGGAAGGTGGCGGGTGTCCATGCCATCCAGAACGAGGGCCACAAGGGATCAGTCCATGAGAATTGTTTCTCTGCGGGTTCAGCCACTTTTGCCCATTGGGCCAGGGCGGACGACGGCAACAGCACCAAGCCAGTCAAAAGCAGACGCATGATCACACCCTCCCCAGGGCAAAGCCCCGCGCGATATAGTTGCGAACGAAGTAAATCACGATCGCGCCGGGGATGATGGTCAGCGTGCCGGCCGCCGCCAGAAGGCCCAATTCATACCCCGCCGATGATGCGGTTTTGGTCATTGTTGCTGCTATGGGCTTGGCGGCCACAGCCGTCAGCGTTTTGGCCAGCAACAGCTCAACCCATGAGAACATAAAGCAGAAAAACGCAGCCACCCCCACACCCGCCTTGATTGAGGGCAGGAAGATGGTGACAAAAAAGCGCGGGAAGGAATAGCCATCGACATAGGCGGTTTCATCCAGCTCTTTCGGGATGCCCCCCATGAAGCCTTCCAAAATCCACACCGCAAGCGGGATGTTAAACAGGCAATGCGCCAGCGCCACTGCGATATGGGTGTCAAACAGGCCCACGGATGAATACAACTGAAAGAACGGCAAGGCGAACACCGCCGCCGGGGCCATCCGGTTGGTCAGCAGCCAAAAGAACAGCTGCTTGTCGCCCAAAAAGCGATAGCGTGAAAACGCATAGGCCGCCGGCAGGGCCACACAAACCGAGATCACCGTGTTCAGCGACACATAGATGATCGAGTTGATATAGCCCCAATACCAGGTCGGATCGGTAAAGATCACCCGGTAATTCTCCAGCGTGAAGGTTTGCGGAAACAGGCTAAACCCCGAGAGGATCTCGTTTGTGGTTTTGAAACTCATCGCCACCAGCCAATAGATCGGCAACAGCAAAAACAGGATGTACACAATAGGAATGATGGCGCGTTTTCTCATTGCTGATCATCCTTTGTCATGAGCGTGTAGAAAAGCCAGCTGACCAGCAGGGTGATGGCGAAATAGATCAGTGACATCGCCGCAGCCGGGCCAAGATCAAACTGGCCCAATGCGATTTTCACTAGGTCAATCGACAGCAAGGTGGTCGAGTTGCCCGGCCCCCCGCCGGTCAGAACAAACGGTTCCGTATAGATATTGAAGCTGTCCATGAAGCGCAGCAAAATGGCGATCGTCAGCACGGTTTTCATCTTGGGCAGCTGGATATAGCGGAACACTTTCCAGGGGCTGGCGCCATCAATCTTGGCCGCCTGATAATAGGCGTCCGGGATCGAAACGAGCCCCGCATAACTGAGCAGCACCACCAGCGATGTCCAGTGCCAGACATCCATGGTGACGATTGTGACCCAGGCCGCAAAGGGGTTTTGCGTCATGTCATAGGCGATGCCCAGAACATCATTCAAAAAGTACCCCAGCAGGCCGATATTGGGCAGGGTAAAGATGTTCCACATCGCGCCCACCACGTTCCACGGGATCAGCATTGGCAGCGCCATCGTGACCAGGCAAACCGGCACCCAGATGCCTTTGCGCGGCAT
>DFBW01000129.1:0-533 GCA_002366775.1 Roseovarius sp. UBA3070
TTCTCCGACAGTTTTTAGGTTGCGATCAGCACCTGAGTAAACGAAGGTGACGCGAGTACAATCATTCGTTGAATCGCGAGTTTAGGAGAGGCCTTTGCATCTGAAAGCCATATTCATCTGTTTGACATTGGGGCTTGCCCTTTTTGGCAATATGAGTGCTGCACAACAACAAGCACCGACACGTTCTGATCTGATTGACCTTATCGGGCAGATGCCGGAACTAAGCCGAACCCGCGAGGAACTATCCAAACTAGGCTACAAAGGTGAGCAGCTTGATTTGGCCGTGGAACACGAACAGCAATTGTTGAAGGATAAAGTTGTTGCGGGTTACATTGCTGACCGGCTTCTCGCGCTTTACAACGGAAACCTGCCGACGGCTTGGGCGCCTGAGGGGCTGATCTCGCCTTTGTTTGACGTCGGATATACCAACCTTTCGCGCAGCGATAAGGCATTTTATTATCAAGTCCAATTGGCCTTGCTCAAGGCCATGCCGACGCGCGATTGTGGCCTTATCATTAAGGGGCGCATGTCAG
>DFBW01000129.1:572-864 GCA_002366775.1 Roseovarius sp. UBA3070
CAACGGGCTGCCATCAGATCAGGTGTGAGCAAAGCCCCCAAAACGCTGAGCCCGGCAGACAGTGCGCGCATTCAAGAGCGGCTGAACGCAAGTTTGCGCAGCCGTATTGAACAAGATCCTTCCCTGAGTGCAGCAGGGGCTGCCTTTGAGAATATGAACCGCGCATCAGCGGCCGGAGCCTGCCAGGCGGGAATGCTGTATTACGACGTGGCCCTTCAGATGAAGGGGCGCGATCTGGATCATGCGCTACTTTTTCTGAACGAGTAGTGGCACAGTTACAAATCACCAACCG